>DAMABW010000009.1:0-29906 GCA_031999925.1 Massilia sp.
GACCCGCGCGAATGCCGACAACGTCGTCCAGCCCGGCCCGGCGCCGATTCCGTCGAGCCTGTGGAAAGTGTCGCCGTCAGCGGAGATGGCTGCCGGTAATTACCTCTACTTAGAAGGCGGCTACGGCAACTACATCAGCGCCGGCCGCACCTTTGCCTACAACGGGGCGAATGCCACGTTCCGCGTGCGCGCCGATGGCAGCCACCTGGTCGTGGGGGTGAGCGGCGACCAGAGCTGGGACGGCGATTTCCAGGGCATGCAGGGCATGCCGCAGCTGACCGTCGGCTACTATGCCAACCTGATGCGCTATCCCTTCCATAATCCGGTGCTCGGCGGCCTGCAATGGTCGGGGGAAGGCCGTGGCTGCAACCGGCTCGACGGCTGGTTCGTGGTGGACAACGTGAGCTATAGCGGCGCGACCCTCACCGCCATCGATCTGCGCTTCGAGCAGCGCTGCGACAACGAGACCACGCCGCTGCGCGGGCAACTGCACTGGCGCGCCGACGACACCACCACGGCGCCGGGTCCGCAAGCGGTGCCGGCCGGCCTGTGGTCGCCGGGGCCGTCGTTCCAGCCACCGGCCGGCAATTATGCCTACATCGTCAGCGAACTGGGCGATTACGTGGGCGGTGGCCGTACCGAACTGCTCACTCCCGCGACCGGGAGCTTCACCGTCGAGACCAATTTGACGGCGGCGTTCCGGATCATGGCGAACGGTTCGCGCGGCGAGTTTGTCGGCATGAATTCCCTGTCCCAACTGCAGCCCGGCTACTACGGCAACCTGCAACGCTATCCCTTCCATAATGCCAGCCGTGGCGGCATGGACTGGAATGGGCCTTCGACCGGCTGCAACAGCCTGAATGGCTGGTTCGTCGTCGACCGGGTCAGCTATTCGATGGGCCAGCTGACCGCTATCGATTTGCGCTTCGAACAGCGTTGCGAAGGCTTCAATGCGGCCTTGCGTGGCGCTATCCATTGGAGCAAGTGACACTCGAGCAGGTACAACGCAAGCTGCGCCATACGGCGCACACCTGAAAAAACGGCCCGCCGCGTGCGGGGCCGTTTTCATGTCGAGCGCGAACGCGGAGTTCCGAGGACCGTGCGGCCGCCCCAAAACGGTGCAGGCAGACAACGGTCGCAAGCCAAGCCATTGACCAATCTCAATTGATTGGACGATCTCCTTTTGCCGCCAGGATTCGGGCGTCTAATGAAGCGCACATATTTCTAATGCGAAATATGCATGTCCGATTCGCTTCATCGAGGAGAGTCCATGAGCAAGAAACGACCACGAATGATCCTGTGCGCCGCCCTGCTTGGCGTCGGCCTGCTGGGCGGCTGCGCGCTGACCGGCCCAAGCGGCAAAGTGGTGCTGTCGACCGACAAGACCTATCCCGCCATCGGCCCGTACTCGCAGATGGTCGGCCACGGCCAACTGATTTATTTCTCCGGCGTGATCCCGCTGAACAAGGAGGGCACGGCGGTCCAGGGCAGCACGGTCGAAGAGCAGACCCGATTGGTGCTGGAGTACATCGGCCTGCAGCTGCAGTCGCAGGGACTCGGCTATGCCGACGTCCTGAACAGCACCGTCTACATGCAGGACCTGAACGACTTCGCCGTCATGAACCGGGTGTATGGCGAGTACTTCAAGGAGGCCCCGCCGGCACGCGCGACGGTCGAGGTGGCGCGCTTGCCGCGCGACGTGAAGATCGAGATCGCCGTGGTCGCGGCGCGCCGCTAGTCCATTCCAACAAAAGGAGACACCATGCACACCCCTGCCGCGCCGCAACGCCCTACCGACACCGCGCAAGACACCCTTCTCCCGGCCCACTGGAGCCGCAACCGCCGCGATTTTCTACGCATCCTGGGTTCCGGCGCGGCGCTGGCCGCCCTCGGTCCGCTGGCCGCCTGCAGCAGCGGCCACGCCGCCAGCCGCACCGACGACCTGCGCGCCCAGCTGCTTGCCGACGAGCGCTTCTGGATGGAGGTCGCCGGCATGTTCACGCTCGATCCCGCCCGGCGCTTCATGAACGTCGGCACCGCCGGCTCGATGCCGAAGACCGCGCTCGACGTCTTCGACAGCGAAAACCGCGCCAAGGCCAGGGAATCCGGCAACGGCTACACGAACCTGCTGGCCGAGCGCACGCAAGTCGCACCCGGCTTCGGCGTCGACCCGGACGAACTGGCCTTTTCGGCCAACACTTCGTCCGGCATGTGCCACGCCATCCTCGGCATCGACTGGCAGCCGGGCGACGTGATCGTTACCACCAACCACGAGCACGGCGGCGGCGAAACGCCGATGGCGATTGCGGTGGCGCGCTATGGCATCGAGATCGCCCGCGTCGCCCTGCCGGTCGGTAACAACCAGAGCGCCGCCCTGTACGCCACCCTGTTCGACAGCCGTATCCGCGAACTACGCACGCAGGGGCGGCGCGTGCGCGCGATGATGTTCTCGGCGCCCAGCTACAAGACCGGCACCATGCTGCCGATCGCCGAGCTGATGGAGGTGGCCAAGCTGCACGGCCTGATTTCCATCGTCGACGGCGCCCACCTGCCCGGCATGATGGCCTACGACTACGCCGGGCTCGGCATGGACTTCATGTCCGGCGCCGGCCACAAATGGCAGTGCGGCCCGGGTTCGACCGGCATCCTGATCGTGCGCAACAAGATCCGCGCGGCGAACCCGCTGCCGCTGCCGAACTGGTACCCGATCCACACCAGCAGCTGGACGCCCCGCGCGCGCACCACGAACGGCACCGCGACCTGGGACATCGCCTCGGTCATCACCTCTTGCGGCAGCCTGCACACGCCGATGTTCCGGGCGCTGGTGTCGGCCTGCACCATGTGGGACCAGATTGGCCGCAAGAAGATCGAGACCTACGACCTGGCCCTGTCGGCCTACCTGAAGGAGCGCATCACCGAGGTCTGGGGCGTGGAGCGCCTGTATTCGCCGAAGGACGATCAGAAACTGGTCTCGGCCGTCACCTCGTTCAACCCGTTCAACAACCCGGCCGACGCCATGAACGGCGCCAAGTCGAACGAATTCGTGGCGCGCATGCTGAGCGACTACAGCCCGGGTTTTGTCATTCGCAACGTCAACTTCCCGGTGATCGGCGCGGCCAGCGACCATTACGCCATCCGCATTTCCACCCACCTGTGGACGAGCGTGGAAGACATCGACCGCCTGGTGGCGGCAATGGCCGACCTGAGCCGGAAGATGGGCTGAGCCTCCCTCTTCTACACGCGAAGCCGCCGCGTGCGGCTTTTTTGTTGCGCGCCAACGCCACACCGTGACACTGAACTGTCGCGAAAATGTCTCCAGCTGTCGCCACAATGTAGCAAATGTGCTTACACGCCATTGCTTCTATACAATGTCGGCAGAGGAGAAAAGCATGTACCGAGTTTTGCTGGTGGAAGACGATGCGCGGTTGGCCGAGCTCGTGACCGAATACCTGTCCGCGTACGAGTTCCAGGTCGAACTGGTGACGCGCGGCGACGAGGCGCTGGCGCGCTTCGGCGCGTGTGCACCCGACATCGTGGTGCTCGATCTGATGCTGCCGGGGCTGGACGGGATGGTAGTCTGCCGCAAGATCCGCGAACTGTCCGAGGTGCCGATCCTGATCCTGACAGCGCGCGAGGATTCCTACGACGAAGTCTCGGGCCTGGAACAGGGCGCCGACGACTTCGTCAACAAGCCGGTGCAGCCGCGCGTGCTGCTGGCGCGCCTGCGCGCCCTGCTGCGCCGCACCCAGCCGAAAGAAGCGCCGGACTCCAGCGAACTCGTGTTCGGCGCCCTGCGCATCGTCGGCGCCGACCGTACCGTGTTCTGGCGCGACAAGCTTTGCGTACTGAGCAATACCGAATACAAGCTGCTGCTGGTGCTGGCCGAGGCCGCCGGGCGCGTGCTCTCGCGCGACGAACTGCTCAAGAAGATGCGCGGGATCGAGTTCGACGGGCTGGACCGCAGCATCGACAACTGCATTTCGAAACTGCGCCGCAAGTTCGACGACGGGCGCTCGGAAAAGATCAAAACGGTGTGGGGCGAAGGCTATTTGTTCTCGCCGTCGGCGTGGAACTGATTATTCGAACAGCGGCACGATCGCCAGCGGCGGATTGGCGCTGATCAGCTGGGCGCCGGCGCCGGCGAAGCGGTAGACCACGGTCGGGAAGCCTTCGCCGGGCTCGCCCTGGAAGGCCGGCCCCATCACCGGCGCCAGCACCTGGTCGGTGCCGTCGGCGCGATGCAGGCGCACCACGATCTCCCCTGCCCGCCGGGCGAACACGAAGCGCACGCCGCCGCACTGCCGTGCGCGCAGCGAGGCGTCGGCATAGCGCGCGAAGCCGAGCGCCTGTTCGCAGGCGGCGCGCAGTTCGGCGTCGTCGTAGACGCCGTCGGCCTTCAGGGTCAGCGACACGCGCGGGCGCACCGTAAAGGCGCCGCCCCTGCGCTCCAGCAACAGCGCGGCGTTTTCGTCGTAGGCTGCCTTCAGCAGCGGGAAGTTCGTGCGGCCGAGCGGATCGAGGGCCAGGTTGATCTGGTTGGCCTTGCCGGCCACGGTCAATTGCAGGCCGTCGAAGGACAGGCCTTTTTCCAGCGGCACGACCTGCAGGTGGTTCTGGATGCCGTTCTTCGGCCCGCCGTATTTCTCGAATACGACCATCGCGCGGTAGGCGTCGCGGTAGCTGACCCAGTCGGCCGCGTGCGCGCCGAGCGGGCCCACTGCGGCGCCCAGCGACAGGAGGCAGGAGGCGATGAGGTGGCGGGCCGTCGTCATCGTCAGAACCGGTAGGCGATGGCGGCGGAAACCGTCACATTCGTCGGCCGCTCGACGAGCGGGCTGCGGCGCGCGTCGCCCGCCAGGCGCTGCACCTTCAGGTTCGAGGTCAGCATCCACGACGGCGCCAGGTCCCAGTTCCAGCGCAGGCCCAGGTGGCCATCCTTCAGGCCGCCGCCGGGACGGTAAACAGGATTGCCGCTGCGCAGCGAGTCGTTGCTGCCGACGCCGAAGAAGGCGGCGTTGTAGTCGGCATTCACGAAGCTCAGGCCGGCCGCCACCGATACGCGGTGATGGGCGCCGACTTGCATCGCCAGGCGCTGCAGGCCCAGGTCCAGGCGCGCGCCGTCGCGCTCGTTTCCGGCGCCAACCAGCAGGCTGCCGGTCAGGCGCCAGTCGGGCGTCAGGTAATAATTGAGGAAGCCGCCGCCGAGCAGGCGGGTCGAGACCGGCGTCATGCCGGACAGGCGGTTCTGGTCGAGGGCGGAATAGGTCAGCGCGACGAGCGAATAACGCGCCTCGATGCCGTCGATGCCGCCGCTCTTGCCGGTCTCGTCGCGGCGCGGCTGCAGTTCGACCAGCGGGCCGTATTCGAACTGGGGATTGCGCGACAGGTGCATGCCGGCGCTCAGGCCGGACACGAAGACACCGTTACTCCACTGCACCTGCAAGACCGGCAGCAGTTTGCGCTCGCTGTGTTCCGCCCCGTCGTAACGCGCAGCCGACACCAGGCCCAGCCCGACATACATGTCGCGGCTGCCGTCGGGCATCGGATTCGTGGCCGGCGTCTGGGCAGCTGCGCTGCTCGTCAAGACTGCCAGGGCCAGGGCGGAAAAGGTGTTCATGTCGGCTTCAGGTAAGGGATGCCGTATTTTACGTTGAGCAAGCCCCGTCCGAAATATCCTCAGTGCATGATTTATGTGGTGTGCACGCAGGTGCATGGCTTGCGCACTGGGCAAGCGGTTGGTCACGCGCGCGAGGGCGGCGACCGGAATAAAAAAACCCACCGACACTCGCGTATCGAGTGGGCAAACGGAAAACCTGAATCCTGCGTAGCTTATCCGTTTGGCATGTTGCAATCCCCCCGCAGATGTCGCCTATTTGTCGCTAATTTGTAATTTACCGTTGTCATCATTGCTCCTATACAATGGCGTTAGGAGAAAAACAATGTTCTTTGCGGGCGTACAAACGGGTCGATGTTGGAGGAAAGTCGGGTGAACCGCATTTTCTTCCGCTTTTTCTTGCTGGTGATGCTGTCGATCACGGCGGCCACCTTCGTGATCTATTTCGCGATGAGCCGCCTGTTCGGCGACCCGCTCGACGACATCGCCCGGCGCCAGGCCGCGGCCCAGATCTTCCTGATCGAGCAATACGTCGACGAAGCGCCGCTTGATGAATGGCTGGTGCGCCTGAACCGGGTGCGCGAAGTGTCGGACACGCGTTTCGACCTGATCACCCTGGCCGCCGCGCGCGCCGCCCTGCCCCAGGCCAGCCTGCGCGCCCTCGAGCGCGGCGAGGTCGTGCTCGACATCGACAACAAGGCCTATTACCGCCGCGTCGACCTGACCGGCGAGCGCTACATCGGCAGCGACGAGGAAGTGATCCATGCGCAAGACCTGCCGATCGACGTCAACCTGGCCCTCAAGATGGAAGCGGTGCGCTACGTGATCGTGGCCTTGGCCCTGCTGCTGCCGATTGCCCTGTGGTCGCGCGCGCACTGGCAGGGCCTGCAACAACTCTCGCGCGTGGCCGACGAATTCGGCGCCGGCAAACTATCGGCGCGGGCGCGCATGCCGCGTTCGGCCAGCATCTATCCGCTGGCCGAACGGATCGACCACATGACCGACCGCATCGAGGAATTGCTGGTCTCGCAAAAGAATTTGCTGCACTCGGTGTCGCACGAACTGCGCACGCCGATCGCCCGCCTCGAATTCGCGCTCGAACTGCTGGACGCGAAAACCGAGGACCCGGGCCAGCGCAAGCGCATCGCCGCCATGGAAGGCGACGTGCGCGAGCTGAACGACCTGGTCAACGAACTGCTGGACATGGCGCGCCTCGGCAGCGAGCAGGCGCTGCGGCGCGAAACGGTGGACGTGGCCGGCTTGCTGGCAGCGGCCGCCGCCTCGCTGCCGCCCGGCGCGCCAATGCTGACGGTCGAGGCAAGCGCGGATGGCGGCACGATCGAGGCCGACCCGCGCCTGCTGGGCCGGGCCTTGTCGAACCTGCTGAGGAATGCGCAGAAGTATGCGGGCGCCACGATCCGCCTGTCGGCCAGACGCGAGGCGGGCAAGCTCGTGATTGCCGTCGAGGACGACGGCCCCGGCATCCCCGAGGAAGAACGCGAACGGGTTTTCGAGCCCTTCTACCGGCTCGACCGCAGCCGCGACCGCGCCACCGGCGGCTTCGGCCTCGGCCTGTCGATCGCACGCAAGGCAGTGCTGCTACATGGAGGGAATGTAACGGTCGAAACGTCGGAGCTGGGCGGCGCCAGCTTCAAGCTGACGCTCCCGGCTTGATCCGAAACCGGAGTAAAAACGCTCCGGTTTGCTATCCGACTTTTCAGCTTACTTGCGCTCGGGCTTGACGTGCGTGAAGCCGTACCACAGGTGTTCCCACCAGTGCTCGCGCGACTTCACGGTGTACAGGCAGGCTTTATCGACCCCGCTCTTGAACACCGGGTCCGGACATTGGTTGGTGATCAGGGCGTAACGCTGGTTTTCCGCATTCACGAGCGTGATGCAGAGCCAGATCACCAGCCCGAGCAGGATCACGACCAGCGACCACGCGATGTGGTTGACGTTGCTGGTCTCGAACAGGTCCTCTTCACGCGGGCGGGCGCCCTCGTACATGGCCAGGACCTTGCCTTCCGTATCGCTCATTTCGTCTTGGCAGCTTTCGCGACGAGGGCATCCATCACCTGGAAGCTCGCCTGCATCAATTGGTTACGGTCGGTGATCTTCAGCTTTTCCGCCACCATGCCCGGCGAGGTCTGATACTTGCCGTCGATGATGATGGTCGGCGTGCCGCTGACCTGGTAGGCGCTGGTGATTTGCGGCAGGCGGCGCAGCTTGGTGGTCACGCTGAACGAATTCCAGGTTTCCAGGAACTTGGCGCGGTCGATGCCGTTCTTCGACACCCAGTCGATGATCTGCTCGTCCTTGATCAGGCGCACGCGCTGGACGTGCACGGCGTGCAGGATCTTCGGATGGAATTCGGCCAGCTTGCCCATCGCTTCCAGCGTCAGGAACAGGTGTGCTTCCGGATCGGTCGGGCCCTGGAACGGCAGGTGGATACGGCGCAGCACGATGTTGTCACCCTGCTTTTTGACCCATTCGTTCAGGCCAGGTTCCAGCGCGTAGCAGGCCGGGCAGTGGTAAGCGAAGAACTCGACCACTTCGACTTTCTTGCCGGTCGCCTGGACTTGCTGCGGCGTTGCCAGGGTCACGTATTCGACGCCGTTCTGCGGATTGGTGGGCGAAGCGAAAGCGGTGCTGGCAACCAGGCTGGCGGCGGCGATGGCGAAACGCAGGGAGCGGCGCATAAATATCCTTCTTGTTTGGAAGTTGAAGAAAACGACCGCGAGATTACCACTTTTTCGCGTTCCCCTCTAAGACAGACACGATTTTTTGCATTTGCTTACGGCTGTAACGCGGGTCTGGCAAGCGACGATTTACTTGCGCCGCGCACGCGCCCCGTCCAGGCGCTGGCACAGCGTCGCCGCGCCATCGACCACGCGCGGTCCCGGCCGGGTCAGCAATTCCTCGTCCAGCGTGAACAGGTTGTTGCGGCGCACCGCCGTCATGCCCTTGTAGGGCTGCCAGATCGACAGGCCGCGGTCCTGCGGCGTGTACAGCTTGCCGCCGACGATCGCCTCCGGGTCCTGCTGCACCACGGCTTCCACGCCCACCTGCGGCGCCACGGTCTTCAGGTCGGCGAAGATGTTGCGCCCGCCGCAGGCGCGGATGGCGTCGCTGGCGATCTGCTCGCCGTTCAGCGTGTACAGCGGGCTGTCCCAGGCTTGATAGAAGACGGTCACCGGCGGCTGGCCGGCGTAGCGCGTACGCAGCGCCGTGAGTTTGGCGCGATAGGCGCCGGCTGCCGCCTGTGCCGTCGCCTCGGTGCCAAGCAGCTGGCCGAAGCGCAGCAGGCTGGTCGCCACCTCGTCGAGCCTGCGCGGTTCGCTGTGGAAGACCGGGATGCCCAGGCTTTGCAGCTGGGCGATCTGGCGCGCCGTGTTCCCGCTGTGCCAGACGATCAGCAGGTCCGGCTTCATCGCGATCACGCGCTCGATGTCGATCTGGCTGTTCGAGCCGATCAGGGGAATGCTGCGCGCCGCCGCCGGGTAATCGCTGTAGTTCATGGCACCGACGATGCGCGCACCGCCGCCGGCCGCGAACAGCAGCTCGGTGATGTGCGGCGCCATCGAGATCACGCGCTGGGCCGGGCGCGCCAGCGTGACGCGCGCGCCGGCGTCGTCGACCACGGTAACGGCGGCCTGCGCCGAAGCGGCAAGCATCGACAGGGCGAGGAAAAGCACTTTCATGGAATATTCCGGACAGGGGCAAGGGTGGCGCCCGATTGTGGCGCATCCGGCAGGAACACGGTGCGCGCGCCGTGGGCGATGGCCGCGATCGGGTGGCCGAGGCAGGCGCTCAGCAGGTCCGGGCGCATCACCTCTGCCGTGGTGCCGGCATGCCAGCTGCCGTCGCCGTTCAGCAGCAACGCATGGGTGGCGCCGCTCCAGGCCAGGTTCAGGTCGTGGCCGACGCTGACCACCGCCCTGCCCTCGCGGCACAGCTTGGCCATCAGCTCGGTCACGGCCACCTGGTGCGCCAGGTCGAGGGCATTCGCCGGCTCGTCGAGCAGCAGCAGCGGCGTGTCCTGGGCCAGCAACGCCGCAATCGCCACGCGCTGGCGTTCGCCGCCCGAGAGGGTGCGCACGTCGCGCTCGGCCAGGTGCAGCACGTCGAGCGTGCGCAGCGCGGCTTCGGCGGCGGCGTGATCGTCGCTGCCTTCCCAGTAGCGGTC
Organism: Massilia sp.; assembly: GCA_031999925.1. Classification (GTDB taxonomy): domain Bacteria; phylum Pseudomonadota; class Gammaproteobacteria; order Burkholderiales; family Burkholderiaceae_D; genus Telluria. The sequence continues at coordinate 9,801 of DAMABW010000009.1, forward strand.
GGCATGGTAGGGATGGCGCGCCATCAGCACGGTCTCGATGACGCGGTAGGCAAAGGCGTCGCCGCGCGATTGCGCCAGATACGCCCGTTCGCGCGCCAACGCCGGCAGCGGCCAGTCGGCGATGGGCTTGCCGGCCAGCGCCACCTGCCCGCCATCAGGCGCGCGCAGGCCGGCCACGGTGCGCAGCAGCGTGCTCTTGCCGGCCCCGTTCGGGCCGATCACGCACCAGCTCTCGCCGGCATGCACGCGCCAGTCCAGGTGTTCGACGAGCAGGCGGCCATCGACGCGCAGAATCAGGTCTTCGGTAAAAATCATCGGCAGAGTCATCGGCGGCGCAGGTGAAGTTGGTGAAGCTGGAACAGGAACACGGGCACGCCGATCAGCGAAGTCAGCACGCCCACCGGCAGCTGCTGCGGCGCCAGTACCGTGCGCGCCAGCGTATCGGCGAGAACAAGGAAACTGCCGCCTACCAGGGTGGCAGCGGGCAGCAAAATCCGGTGGTCGGGGCCGAAGGCATAGCGGCAGGCATGCGGCACCACAAGGCCGACGAAGCCGATGCTGCCGCCGGTGGTGACCGCGCAGGCGGTCAGCAGGCCCGAACACAGGAACAGAAAACGGCGCTGGGCGGCGACATCGACGCCGAGCGCCACGGCGGCGTCGGCATGCAGGGCCATCACGTTCAGCGATCGTGCGCGGCGCAGCGCCAGCAGCACGGCCGCCGCCAGCACGAGCCAGGGCAGCAGGCGCCAGCGCGACCCGGCCAAATCGCCGATCATCCAGAACACCATGCCGCGCAGGCGCGACTCGGGCGCCACCGACAGCATCAGCGTCACCAGCGCCATGCAGGCCGAGGCCAGCACCACGCCGGTGAGCAGCAGCACGCCGGACTCGCCGGTGCGCACCGCGCCGCGTCCGCCGCCCAGGTCGCGCCGGGCGAGCAGGTACAGGAGCAAGGAAATCCCGACCGCGCCCGCGAGCGCGCCGAGATCGACCATCCACAAGGCCGCGCCGAACAGCAGCGCGGCCAGGGCGCCGACGGCGGCGCCGGCCGAGACGCCCAGCACATAAGGATCGGCCAGGGGATTACGCACCAGTGCCTGCATCATGACGCCGGCCAGCGCCAGCGCGGCGCCGGTGGCAAAGGCGGCGCTGGCGCGGCCCAGGCGCAGGTCGAGCAAGGTGGCGGACATGCCGTTCGGCTCGCCCGCGATCAGGCTCGATAAGGCCTGCGGTACATCGGCAAGCGGCACCGGCACCGAGCCGGCCAGGCCGGCGGCGGCGAACACCAGCAGCGCGAGGAAAGCGAGCGCGCTTAGCACAGCCAGCGTTCCACGCTGGCTGTGCACACGCTGGGTCTTCGACACTGCCGGCAGGACGCTCATCCGCTTACGACATCAGAAGTCGTAGCGCGCCGAGAGCTTCAGCTGGCGGCCGTCGCTCGGGTAGATGCCGCTGCGGCAGCCGAAGGCGTTGCTGTAGTACTGGCGGTCGGCCAGGTTCAGGCCATTGACCGCGAACTCCCAGTTGCCGACTTTCTGCGCGAAGCGGGCGTCGATCGTCGTGTACGACGGGATGCGCGCGCTGCAGGTGTTGGCGAAGTCGTTGCCGACGCGCTGGTTCGACACGTACTGGGCGCCGATGTCGGCCGTCTGGCCGGTGCTCGGCATCCAGGCCAGGCGCGCGGTGACGACGTTCTTCGGCACCAGCACCATTTCGCGGCCGGCGTTCGGGCCATCGGTGAACTTCGCCTTCACGTGCTGCAGCTGGCCGGTCAGGCGCCAGTCGCCGGCAAACGTCAGGTGGCCTTCGACTTCGGCGCCCTGGCGGCGGGTCGGGTCGAGGTTGGTGTTGGCGCCGAAGCCGTTCAGGGTCGGGTCGAAGAAGATCTCGTTCGTCAGGCGGTGGCGGAACACGCGCGCGCTGATGCGGCGCGCATCGCTGCCGGCGGTGACGCCCAGTTCCAGGTCGCGCGAGGTCTGCACGTCGAGCAGGCCGCTTGATGCACGGTAGCCGTTTTCGTCGGCGTTCGGGATACGGTAGCTTTCGCCCGCCTTGGCATGCACGGTGATGCCGGCGATTGGATCGATGCTGCCCTCGACGCTCCAGCCGTTCTGCGACTGCTCGCCCTTCTCCGGGCTTCCGAAGCCGCTATCGTCCTCCTTGTCGAAGCGTTCGTGGCGCGCGCCGACAGCCAGGCGCGCGTTGTAGACGCTGGCGAAGCGCATTTCGTCGCGCACGTAGATCGCCTTCGCGTCCTGGCTCGACTCCGAACCGAAGCTGGTGTTGCGCTCCCAGCGGGTCAGGTCGACGCCGGCCACGAACTCGTTCAGCATGCCGTCGCGGCGCGAAATCTGGCGCAGGCGCGGCGAGAACTGGGTCTGGCGGCTGTGGTAGGCGGACTCGGACGGGCCGTTGCCGAAGTCGTAGGCCGACTTCACTTCGCGTTCGCGGTGCGACAGCTCGGCCGCCAGTTCGACGCTGCCGATGCGGTGTTCGCCGAACAGGGTGACGCGGTCGCTGTCAAGCGAGCCGAAGTCGTTCGGGGTGTTGGTCTGGCGCGGGTTGGCGTCGAATTCTTCCTGGGTCAGCGAACCCGGCAGGCGCCCGTGCTGGCGCGCGCTTTCCACGCGCAGACCCACGCGCGAGCCGTCGACGGCCCACTGGAAGCCGCCGCTGATGCTCTTCTGGCGGAAGGCGTTGTTGTCGCGGTAGTTGTCGGTGCCCTGCTTGTCGGCGGCCAGGTCGAACGACAGCGGGCCTTCGCCGTGGCGCACCGAAGCGCGCGCATCGTACTGGTCGAAGCGGCCGCCTTCCAGGCTCAGCGAGCCGTGGTAGCCGTCGTCGGCGCCGCGCTTGGTGATGATGTTGATGACGCCGCCGGTGGCGCCTTCGCCGTACAGCACGCTGCTGCCGCCGCGCGTGATCTCGATGCGCTCGACGGTCTCGACCGGGATCGACGACAGGATAGGGCCGGCCAGTTCGTTCTCGTTCAGGCGCACGCCGTCGACCAGGATCACCATGTTCTGGCTGCTGTTCGAGCCGAAGCCGCGCAAATCGAGACCGAAGTCGGGCGAGCCGTCCAGGCTCTGGCGGCCGAACACGCCGCCGATCTTGCGGATCGCGGCGTTCACGTCGTTGGCGCCGGCGCGGCGGATATCGTCGGCGGTGATCACGGTGGCGCCGATCGGCATGAGGGCCGTGTCGCTGGCGAAGCGGGCGCCGGTGACGTTGACGGTGGCGATGGCCTGCTCGGCGCTGGCGGCGCCGGCGAACATGGAAAAGGCACAGGCAAGCACGAGCGGCTTGATCGCCGGCGCGCTGGTCGGAACAGCAAAAGTCATGATGTCATTATTCGATAAGTGTGCACCCGGCCTGCGTCCCCGCAGGCTGGATTCAACGGACATTGCAGAGCGCCTAACAAAAGGCCCAGGGCAAGGCGCGTCGTCGAAGACAGTACGCGCGTACGGCGAGACGATGCAACGCCGCCATGGGGCTTTTGTTAGACGCTCGCAGACGTCCACCTGTTCTGGCCGGTATCCGGGCTCGCAAGTCGGACCGCCTCACCTTCCTATGCGTCGCACAGTGGTATTCGAGGCGGCCTGTCGCCGGGGCGACGCTTGTTGACCGTTGCGGGGGCAGCACACCTGGGCCGTGCGCCGGAGGCGCAGCTGGCATCGTGTTTCCCGTTTAACTGCGCACGCGGATTGCGCGCGCGGGCACCAGAACGGGGCGGATTATATAACGGGCAAGGAAATCGTTCATGGTCATGGGCCGCGGAGGTACACGATTGGAACACGGTGGGTTCGAGAACCCACCCTACAACCGCGCGGTCTCTCGTAGGGTGGGTTCTCGAACCCACCGTCACGCCACATCGCTGGATCGGCTACCATCAAACTCTGTCGCCACACGAAGGAGCCCCGTCATGCCCACCCGCCTGCCCACCTATTTCGTTTCCCACGGCGGCGGCCCCTGGCCCTGGTTGAAGAAGGAATTCGGCAACGCCTACGACAAGCTCGAAGCCTCGCTGGTCGACATCCCGCGCCAGCTGAAGGTGCGCCCGAAGGCGGTGCTGGTCGTGACCAGCCACTGGGAAGCGCCGCGCTTCATGGTGTCGTCGTCACCGGCGCCCGGCATGATCTACGACTACGGCGGCTTTCCGCCGCATACCTACCAGGTGCGCTACCCCGCCCCGGGCCACCCGCAACTGGCGGCGCGCGTGGCGGCCCTGCTGGAAGAAGCCGGCCATCCTGCCGCGCTGGACGCCGAACGCGGCTTCGACCACGGCACCTTCTCGATGCTGTATCCGGTGTATCCGCAGGCCGACATGCCGGTGGTGCAGCTGTCGCTGCGGCGCGACCTCGATCCGCTGGCCCACGTCGAGGCGGGTCGGGCCCTGGCGCCATTGCGCGATGAGGGCGTGCTGATCATCGGCAGCGGGCTGTCGTTCCATAACCTGCGCCAGTTCGGGGCGAGCGGGAGGGAGGCGTCGCACGGGTTCGATGGGTGGTTGAACCGGACCTTGCTGGAGTTGGCGCCGGAGGAGCGGACGGCGGCGCTGCTGCGCTGGGATGAGGCGCCCTCAAGCAGGGCGGCGCATCCGCGGGAGGAGCATTTGCTGCCGCTGATGGTGGCGCTGGGGGCGGCGGAGCAGGAACGGGCAGAGAACGTGTATCACGAGGATGCGTTCTTTGGCAGTCTGGCGGTGTCGAGTTTCAGGTTTGGGGAGGTGTGATCGGCTGATCACTTGGAGGCTGCGGTGGTTTGCATCCGACGCGGCTGCAAGGCCGCTATCACAACGCATGCTTCCGCGTGGGCACAGCGTGCCCACCCTACGTTGAGGCCAACGATGAACGGTAATACCGGCTGATGGCCGGCGTCCGCAATTACGTGCCGCGTTTGCCGCGGGCGGCTTCTTCGGCCTTGGCGGCGGCCTTTTCGGCGGCGATGCGCGCTTTTTCGGCCATCGCGATTTCATGGGCGGCGATGCGGGCGGCGCGGGTTTCCGGGGTCTCCAGGCTGATGCGGCCCAGGGCGCCGCTGCGGTAGTCGTGCAGCAGCACGTGGGCCGCCTTCTCGACATCGAACTCGCCGCCGCGCACGCGGAAGCCACGGCGCGCTGCGACGTTCTCGACCACGGCGATGCCGTCCATGCCCTCGGTCTTGAAGCCGTAGCGCGCGGTCAGCAGCTGCGGGTAGCGTTCCAGCAGCAGGTCGCCCAGGAAGAAGGCGACTTCCTCCTCGATCAGGGCGTTGGTGCCGATCGCGTGGCTGGCGGCCAGCATCAGGCCGTCGCTGTCCATCTCGATCTTCGGCCACATCAGGCCCGGGGTATCGACCAGCACCGTGTGCTTGTCGAGATACAGCTTTTGCTGGGTCTTGGTCACGGCCGGCTCGTCGCCGACCTTGGCCACGCGCTTTTTCAGCAGCGCGTTCATCAGCGTCGATTTGCCGACGTTCGGAATCCCCATGATCATGATGCGCAGCGGCTTGGTCGGCACGCCGCGATGCGGCGCCAGCGACAGGGCCAGCTGCGGGATGCGCGCGACGTCGAGCGGCTTCTTGGTCGTCATCGGGTAGGCGGTCACGCCGTCCTGGGCATCGTAGAAGGCTTTCCAGGCAGCGGTGGCCACCGGGTCGGCCAGGTCGATCTTGTTCAGGATCTTCAGGACGGGACGCTGGCGGAACTTGCGCATCTTGTCGACCAGCGGGTTGCAGCTCGCTTCGGGCAGGCGTGCGTCGAGCACCTCGATCACGAGATCGATGTTTTCCATCTGCTCCTCCGCCTGCTTCTTGGCGGAGTTCATGTGGCCCGGGAACCATTGTATCGACATGCTGTGCTTTCCAATTCTTTCTGACGAGGCGGTATTTTACGCGGCTTCCCCCTGCCGCGTCGCCTTCGGCATGTCGGAATGTTTCCACAAGGAACGAATCTGGCTTGATCTGTTGCAATAGGGACGCATCGCCGCCCCGGCACCATGACGAGACCGGCCGCCTGTGGCCGGGTCGAGGAGAACATCATGGGGATCGGTCGCAACGTGGAAGTGTGGATTTTCGGGGCATTCCTGGTACTGGGCCTGGTGGCCTGCCTCGGTGGCCCGGCCGAACGCGCGGCGCCCGCGCCGCTGGCGAACGCGACGGTCGAAGGCGAGATGGCGCTGCCGATCGATCCGCGGCAGCCGATGTACACCGTGTATGTGGTCGGGAAGCGGCCGACGGCGGCGGAGAAGCGGCAGATGAGCAAAGGCGATGCAAGTTGAAACCGGACTGTCAGCTGTAGGGTGGGCCGGGCCGCGTAAGGCACTCCGTGCCCACGCGGTTACGTGCGCGACCGCAGTCCGCTGCCGCGAGGCGTCGCTCGATACACTTGCAGCATGGAAGAGCTAACGATGTGCTCCTGATACGCCGACATCATTCGCACGTTTCGACAGCGATGAGCGCAAACTCTGCGCAGGCTTCCGCGTGGGCACGGGGTGCCCACCGTACGGTCATCGCCGCAGGCCGAATCAACGCGCGGGATACATCCTCCTTACATCACCGCGACAAATTCTCCATATCCCGGCGCAGCACCGACGTGATTCCGCCCCAGTTCTTATCTGTGTAGTGCCCGTAATCCTCCCCATCGTCGCGGAACACCACCGAGTGATACGCCCACTTCGCCCGCCCGCCCTGGTTGTTGCCCGCCCCTAGCGTGAGGTCGTTGCAGAACCAGTCGCCCGGATTGCACAGCGAGGTCCCCGAACTGCCCGCCGCCCCGCCCGCGCTGTGGTAAGCCACCACTTCGTCGTCCTGCCCCGGCAACGCGAACGAATACAGCGTGCCGCGCGCCCCCGCGTACATGTAGAACCAGATGTTGCGCGTGTCGTTGTGGTTATAGAGCGCCCGCGCAGTGGCCACCTTGTGCTGCTGGGCCAGCGGTTCGCTCGTGACCCAGGCGCCGATGTCGGCCAACTCGCTGCCGCCGGCGGAACCGGCCGCCGCCCGCACCCAGCGGATGTTCCATCCGGTCTGGGAGCCGCCAGTGCCGGTGCACACTCCTGCCCCGTTGGCCTGGGCGTTCGTCACCGGCCGCGCCGAGCCGCCGTAGTTGGCCAGGGTGTAGCCGATCAGCATGTCGCCGGCGCTATGCACGGCGACCGTGCACCAGTTCTGGCCGGTGCAGAAGCAGTCCAGCGCATTGCGCACGTAGCCGCTTTGCGAGGCGATGCCGCTCCTGCCGTCCCAGTTGACCGACTTCTTGTTGACGCCGGCCGGCGTGGCGTTCGGCCCGAAATAGGCGAAGTCGTTGTAATTGCCGATCGCCCCGCCGCCGGTGCGGCCGTGGATCCACAGGGTGTAGTTGGTGGCGCTGGCCACGCCGGCGGCAAGCATGCCGGGCAGGCACAGCGCAAGAGCGAGTCGCGCTGGAATATGTACAGGACGTCCCATGTCTTCCTCCGTTGTCGTTGTAACGGCCATCTAAGAACGTGGAAGGCGCTGCGTCAATCGCGCGCAGGGTGGGCGTCGTGGGAAGGATACCGAACAGTTAAAGAAGAATGGTGGCGGCATCGAAACGCCGCCACCATGGACTACCGGCCAGGCGTCCCGCACTCGCTTGGCGGCAAGGGCTGGGCCGGGTCGAACTTCGCCAGGCTGTCCCGCGCCAGCTTGCGGTCCTTGGCAAACTCGGTCAGGTAGCGCTCGCGCTCTTCGCCGCCCGCTTCCGCATCCGAGATACCGTTCAGCGACTGCGTGCGGCTCTTCATCACCGGCCCTTCCAGGCGCGGCATGAGCTCGCGGTCGGGGTCGGTGTTTTCCTTCAACAGGTAGCCGTCGACGTCGCGCAGGGTCAGGGGCAGTGCCGGCGCGCCGTCGTGCATCAGCTTGCCGAACACGACCAGCTTGATGTCGTTCGGCCCCGGCCCCAGCACCTCGTTGAAGGTGGCCAGCGCGAACGGGCGTCCCTTGGCATCGTCGACGCGTCCGGTCACGACATAGCGCCCCGGCGTGCGCACGTCGGCGCGCAGCACAAAGGCGAGCGAACCGTCGTCGACGACTTCGCGCGGCGGCCCGGCCCATACGGCCGGCAGCTTCGGCGAATAGATCACGTCGAAGATCACCGATCCGTTCTTGCCGCCCGCCGTGTAGCGCACTTCGGTGCGGATGGTGCCGTGGAAACCGGCCAGCCCGGTCTGCGCCGGCGTGAGCACGGCGGCATGGGCGCCGTCGCCGGCCACCGGATCGGCGCCGCCGCCATCGTCGGCAAAGGCCAGCGCCACCTGGGTGGTCGGGCGCGCGCCGGTCGACATGATGCCGGCCGCCACCGCGCGCGTGACCATCAGCGGCAGCACGCTGCCGTCGGGCGCCACCGCGCGCAGCGAGAACGCGACCGATTCGTTGGCCGCCATGTAGACACGCGACTGCGAGGTTTGCAGCAGGATGTTCGGGTCGCTGCTACGGTCGCCGGTGCGCATCGGGTTCATTTCGGTGACTGGCTGGTTCGGGTAGGCCTGGTCGGGATTCTGCGACATCGGACGCGAGCCGGCCGGATACTTGCTGCCCTCGAGGTAGCTGCAATAGGTGTGGTCGGTCAGCTGTACATGCTCGATCAATTGCTGGCGCCGCTCGGCGCGTTCGGCGGGAGACAGTTCCGCCGGCTGGCCCTCGACCTGGCCGAAGAACTGCGGCCCCTGCGGCGACGGAGAAGCCGGCGCTGCGGCAACCGGCGGCGGCGCCTCGCCCGAGCCGCGCAGGGCGAGCCAGGCGACCGCCGCCACCAGCACCGCGAGCAGCGCCAGCGGCAGCCAGCGGCGCAGGAAGGACTCCTTGCCGCCGGCTGGACGACCCGTTGGACGATCAGAGGGCACTGTTCACCACGGCGTTGCGCACGACACCGACGATGCCGCCCCAGTTGCCGTTCGCGTAGTGGTTATAGGCCTCGGCGTCGTCGCGGAAGCTGACCGAGTGGTAGCTCCACTTGGCCGAGCCGCCCTCGTTGGCCGCCGTGCCCAGGGTCAGGTCGTTGCACAGCCAGTCGCTCGGATTGCAGTAGGAGCCGCCCGAGGTGCCGGCCACGCCGCCGGTGCTGTGGTAGGCCACGGCTTCGTCGTCCTGGCCCGGGAGGATGCCGGAATAGGCCGTGCCCTTGGCGCCCGCGTACATGTAGAACCAGATATTGCGCGTGGTGTTGTGGTTGTACATGGCGCGCGCGGTGGTGGTCTTCAGGTCCTTGACCAGGTCTTCCGATACGGCCCAGGAACCGGCGTCGGACAGCTCGGAGCCGCCGCCCGCGCCCGATGCCGCGCGCACCCACTTGATGTTCCAGCCGGTTTGCGAGCTGCCGTCGGTGTTGCCGCACACGCCGGACGCGTTCGCCGTGGCGTTCTTCTTCACGCGCGCCGAGCCGCCGTAGTTGGCCAGGGTGTAGCCGAGGATCAGGTCGCCGGCGCTGTGGGTGGCGATGTAGCACCAGTTGCCGCCGGTGCAGAAGCAGTCGAGCGCGTCGCGGATCTTGCCGCTTTGCGAAGCGATGCTGCTGCGGCCGTCCCAGTTGACCGACTTCTTGTTGACGCCGGCGGCGGTGGTGCCGGGTCCCCAGTAGGTGAAGCTGTTGTAGTTGCCGATCGCCCCGCCGCCGGTGCGCCCGTTGATCCACAGCGTGTAGTTCGCCGCCGCCGCGAAGCCGGATGCCGCCATCAGGCACAGCGCCAGCGCCATTTGAAGTGCTTTCTTCACAATCTCCTCCTTCTTATCGGGTGGACGCCTGTGCCGGTCGCCATCGCTGCCGGCTGACGCAGGCGCAGCCGCTTGTTACGGCTGAGTCGACTGTAGGTCTGGTATGTATGAGTGTCAATTGTGCAGAGGTAATGCGAAACATCGTTTGTGGATGTGTCGCGTTAACGCCAGTGCAAGGTGGACGGCGGCGTTATTAGTCTGTGTTGATTGTGACCGTACGGTGGGCACGCTGTGCCCACGCGGAACGATAATCAATGTTGGCGCTCGCTGTATCGATATGAATGCGTCGTCGTGGCGGATCCAGAAACGTCTCGCAAACGTGTCATTCGTTGATGGGCCGCGGAGCGAGTATTCGCGGCCAACGTATCAAGGACAAGCACGTAACCGCGTGGGCACAGAGTGCCCACCGTACGGTCGCGGTCATCATCCATGCGGCGTGCGCGGCATGGCTCGGCGCTCAGTCCAGCTCGGCCAACACCTTCAAATGCGCCACCACACTGCGCCCCAGCGACGACAACTCATACCCGCCCTCCAGGCAGCTGACGATCCTCCCCTGCGCATGCTCCTTCGCCACCGCCATCACCTCGCGCGTGATCCACGCATAATCCGCCTCGACCAGGTTCATGCCGCCCATGTCGTCGTCGCGGTGCGCGTCGAAGCCCGCCGAAATGAAGATCATCTGCGGCCTGAACGCGTGCAGCGCCGGCAGCCACTGTTCGCGCACCAGCTCGCGCACGACGTCGCCGCCGCTGCGCGCCGGCACCGGCACGTTGACGCTGGTGGCCGTGATCGTCTCCGGCTCGGAATACGGATAGAAAGGATGCTGGAAGAAGCTTGCCATCAGCACGCGCGAATCGTTGCGGAAAGCGTCGGCGGTGCCGTTGCCGTGGTGGACGTCGAAGTCGACGATCGCCACCCGCTCCAGCCCATGCACCTCGAGCGCGTGACGCGCCGCGATCGCCACGTTGTTGAACAGGCAGAAGCCCATCGGCTCCTTCGGCGTCGCGTGGTGCCCAGGCGGGCGCACCGAGCAGAAGGCGTTCGCGATGCTGCCGGCGATCACCGCGTCGGTGGCCGCCACGGCCGCACCGGCGGCGCGCAGGGCCGCCCCGTAGCTGGAATGGCAGAGGATGGTGTCGGCATCGAGCGGATAGAACTCGCCCTCGAGCGGCACATGGTCGCGCACCAGCGCCAGCGCGCCCGGCGTGTGGTTGCGCAGGATGGACGCTTCCTCGGCCAGCGGCGCCAGGCGGCGTTCGACCAGGCCGTCGAGCCGGGCGAGGATGAGTTGGTCCTCGATGGCCTGGAGCCGGTCGGGCGACTCCGGATGCCAGTCGCCCATGTCGTGCTTCAGGCAATCGGGATGGCTGAAAATAGCTGTGCTCATGGTGCGCTCGTCAAGCGTGACTGACTGCCCTGCTCATCCATACACCGGAAATATCCGTTCTCGCATAGAATCATCCGGACGGCCCTCCTCGCGTGGAAGAATAGTTGCCAATATCGCTAATCTACCATGCCGCCCGAGCCGTCGCACCATTCGACCATGGGAACCCAAGCATGTTCAACAAATTGCACGCCGCCGCCCGCCAGGTCGGCCAGATCGTCGTCGGCAAGGATCAGCAGGTGCGGCTGGCCTTTACTTGCCTGCTGGCCGGTGGCCACCTGCTCATCGAGGACGTCCCCGGCGTCGGCAAGACCACGCTGGCGCACGCGCTGGCGCTCTCGCTCGGCCTGAAGTTCAACCGCGTCCAGTTCACCAGCGACCTGCTGCCGGCCGACGTGGCCGGCATCTCGGTCTACGAGCGCGAAAAGAACGGCTTCGTGTTCCACCCCGGCCCGATCTTCACGCAAGTGCTGCTGGCCGACGAAATCAACCGCGCCACCCCGAAAACCCAGTCCGGCCTGCTCGAGGCGATGGAAGAACGCCAGGTCACCTTCGATGGCGTCACACGCGATCTGCCGGAACCCTTTTTTGTCATCGCCACCCAGAACCCGGCGCACCAGGTCGGCACCTTCCCGCTGCCCGAATCCCAGCTCGACCGCTTCCTGATGTGCCTCTCGCTCGGCTACCCCGACCCGGCCGCCGAACGCGCCCTGCTGCTGGGCGAAGACCGGCGCGCCATGCTGCGTACCCTGCAGGCGGCCACCAGCCCGGCCGAACTGATGGATGCGCAGGCCGCGCTGCGCGGCATCCACGCCTCGGCCTCGCTGGTGGACTACGTGCAGGCCCTGGCCCAGGCCTCGCGCCAGGGCACGCTGTTCGCCGAAGGGCTGTCGCCGCGCGCCACCCTGGCCCTGCTCCAGGCCGGACGCGCCTGGGCCGCGCTCGAAGGCCGCGACCACGTGCTGCCGGAAGATATCCAGGCGGTGCTGGTGCCGGTCTGCGCGCACCGCCTGCGTCCGCTGCGCTCGGCGCAAGGCATGGCCCTGGCCAGCCGCGACCTGGTGCTGCAGCTGCAGAAATCGGTGCCGGTATAAACGCCATGGCGCAGGCGCAGGCAAATACCCTCGCTGGCCGCCTGCGCCGCAAGGCGGCCAGCCGCCTGGTGCGCGAACGCGACGCGGGCGCCCTGCTGCTCGGCCAGCGCCGCATCTACATCCTGCCCACCGGTCCGGGCCTGGGCTTCGGCGCGCTGATCCTGGTGCTGCTGATCGGCTCGATCAACTACAACCTCGGCCTCGGCTACGCCCTGACCTTCACGGCCCTGTCCTGCGCCCTGGTCGACATGGTGCTCACCTGGCGCAACCTGGCGCACCTGGTGCTCACGCCGGGCCGGGCGCCGTCGGTCTTCTCCGGCCAGGAAGCGCTCTTCGAGTTGCAGCTGTCGAACCCGGGCCCGCGCAACCGCTACGCGGTCTGCGTCGACGTGGCCGGCGTGGCCGAGCCGCGCCACGTGGCCGACGTGGCGGCCGGTTCCAGTGCGAGCGTGCGCATCGCCGTGCCGACCGAACACCGCGGCTGGCTGGCCGCGCCGCGCCTGACCCTCAGCACGCGCTTTCCGCTCGGCCTGTTCCGCGCCTGGGCCTACTGGCATCCGGACATGAACGGGCTGGTGTATCCCTTCCCCGAAGAAGGCGCGCCGCCCTTGCCGCAGGTAGCGGGCGGGCGTAGCGACGGCAGCGGCCAGGCCGGCAGCGACGATTTCGCCGGCTTGCGCCTCTCCCAGCCGGGCGAGCCGATGCGGCGCCTGGCCTGGCGCCAGATCGCGCGCCTCGACCCGAACGACGGCGGCCAACTCGCCACCAAGCATTTCGAAGGCGGCGCGCGCGACGAACTGGTGCTCGACCTGGCCACCCTGCCCACCCAGCTCGACCTCGAAGCACGCCTGTCGCGCCTGACGCGCTGGGTGCTGGAAGCGGAAAGCCGTGCCCTGCCGTATGCCTTCCGCCTCGGTGCGGAACACTACGATGCCGGCAACGGCGCCGCCCACCAGACGGCCTGCCTGCGCGCCCTCGCGCTGTATGGCGATCCCAGCGCGCATGGAGGCGCGCCATGAACCTGACGCGCCTGGCCAACCTGCCTCGGGATAAGGCCGACACCCTGCTGCTGCTCGGCAGCGCGCTGCTGGTGCTGGCCCCGCACACCCTGCACCTGCCGCTATGGGTGTCGCTGCTATGCGGCGCCACCCTGGCCTGGCGCGCCGCGATCACCCTGCGCGGCAAGCGCATGCCGCCCAGCCTGATCCTGATTCCGCTGGCCGCCGGCGCCATGCTGGGCGTGATGCACACCTACCAGACCCTGCTCGGGCGCGATGCCGGCGTTGCCATGCTGGTGCTGCTGGTGGCCTTCAAGATGCTGGAGATGCACGCGCGGCGCGATTTGTTCGTGGTGGTGTTCCTCTGCTTCTTCCTGGTGCTGACCAACTTCTTCTACGAGCAGGGCATCGTCACGGCGCTGCTGATGTCCTTGTCCGTGCTGCTGCTGTTCACGGCGCAGATGAGCTTCCAGTTTGCCGGCAAGGTGCCGCCGCTGCGCGAGCGCTTCCTGATGAGCGCGCGCATGCTGGGCCTGGCCGCGCCGGTGGCGCTGGCCCTGTTCTTCCTGTTCCCGCGCATCCAGGGTCCGCTGTGGGGCTTGCCGGGCGACGCCAGCGGCGCGCGTTCCGGCCTGTCCGAAACCATGGCGCCGGGCATGCTGGCCAACCTGGCGCAGTCACCCGAGACGGCCTTCCGCGTCAAGTTCGACGGGCCGGTGCCGGAACGCGAACAGCTGTACTGGCGCGGCCCGGTGCTGGGCGACTACGACGGCCGCACCTGGACGCGGATCGGCCCGGCCCAGCGCCAGGCATTCAATCAGGCACGGAGCAGCCGGCGCCTGCCGCTGTCGGTGGCGGGCGAGCCGCTGCGCTACGAGGTGACGCTGGAGCCGGCCAACAACCGCTGGCTGTTCGCGCTCGAGATGCCGGAGCGCCTGCCCGCCATCACGGGCAACGCCGCCCAGCTCTCGGGCGAAGTCGAGATGACGACCCTGGCGCCGATCGCCTCGCGCCTGCGCTACCAGGTCGCCTCCTTCATCCATTACCGGCTGCAGGCCGACGGCTTGCCGCAGGACGCCGACCAGTGGCTGCAGCTGCCCGCGGACAGCAATCCGCGCGCGCTGATGGCCGGCCTGCAGTTGCGCGAGATTTCCGATCCGGCGCGGCGCATCGAATCGGTGCTGCGCAGCTTCCGCAGCGAAAACTATGTCTACACCCTGAACCCGCCGCTGCTGGGGCGCGACGCCGTCGACGGCTTCCTGTACGGCAGCCGCGCCGGCTTTTGCGAGCATTATTCCGGGGCCTTTGTGTTCCTGATGCGCGCCGCCGGCATTCCGGCGCGGGTGGTCACCGGCTACCAGGGCGGCGAACTGAATCCGCTCGACGGCTACCTGACGGTGCGCCAGTCCGACGCCCATGCCTGGGCCGAAGTCTGGCTGGCGCGGCGCGGCTGGGTGCGTATCGACCCGACCGCGGCGGTGGCGCCCGAGCGCGTGCAGCGCGGCCTGGAGGGCGCCGTGCCGCAGCGGCCGCCCTTCGGCATCGAAGGCCTGGGCCGCCTCATGCGCATCGACGGCGAAGCCAATCCCTGGCTGACCCAGATGCGCTATGCGGTCGGCGCCATGAACAACGGCTGGAACCAGTGGGTGCTGAACTACACGCCGCAGCGCCAGCGCGGCATGGTCGAGCGCCTGCAATCGTCGCTGCTGGATTGGCGCTTGCCGGTCTGGCTGGCCGTTCTGGCAACTGTGTTGCTGCTGGTACGCATCTGGCGCCAGCGGCGCGGGATCGATCCGGTCGATGCGCTATACTCGGCCCTGTGCACGCGCCTGTCCCGCCTGGGCCTGGCGCGCGCGCCAGACGAAGGCCCGCATGCCTACGCCGAGCGCATAGGCGGGGCCGGCAAGCTGGCTCCCGGCGCACAGGCCGCCGCGCAGGAATTCCTGCGCCGCTACAGCGCCTGGCGCTATGCACCGCGCCGCGCCGATGCCCATCTCGCCGCGACACTGAAGCGTTTACTTTCCCAGGTCAGATGAAACTGTTCGCACCCGCATTCGCATCCGTATTTGCCGCCCTCCTTCTCGCCGCAGCACCGATCCACCAGGCTGGCGCCGCCGACAGCGGCCAGGCCAAGGCGCGCGCATCCAAGGCTGCCAAGCCGGCCAAGTCGGCAAAAGCCAAGCCGGCCAAAACGAAGGCAAAAGCCAAGGCCAGGACCGCAAGCAAGGCGGTAGCGGCGGCGGCAGTCGCCAAATCCATCGACTACCACGGCGAGCAGGTGAATTTCGCCGAGTGGCAGGCGGTGCGCGACTTCGCCGACGAGATGGTGGCGAAGCACGGTTTCGAGCGTGCCGAGATGGACGCCATGCTGCGCCAGGTGCGCTTCGTCGAGTCGGCGGTGCAGCTGGTGAAGCCGGCGCCGCCGGGCAAACCGAAGAACTGGCAAGCCTATAGCGAGCGCTTCATCGAGCCGATCCGCATCAACGCCGGCGTGCGCTTCTGGAACGAGAACGCCGAAGCCCTGGCGCGCGCCGAAGCCACCTACGGCGTGCCGGCAGAGATCCTGGTTGGCATCATCGGCGTGGAAACCGTGTACGGCCGCGATACCGGGCGCTTCCGCGTGCTCGACACCCTGACCACCCTCGCCTTTGCCTATCCCGAAGCGCCGAACCAGGCCGCGCGCGCCGCCTTCTTCCGGGGCGAACTGGAAAACGCCCTGCTGCTGGCGCGCCACGAAAAGATCGATCCGTTCAGCCTGCTCGGCTCGTTCGCCGGCGCGGTCGGCCTGCCGCAGTTCATGCCGGGCAATATCCTGAAGTATGGCGTCGACTTCGACGGCGATGGCCACATCGATCTGCGCGGCTCCACCGCCGATGCGATCGGCAGCGTGGCGAATTTCCTGATCGAGCACGGCTGGAATCCGCGCGACAAGGCGCCGGCCGTGATCCAGGTGTCGGTGGCGCCAAGCCGCGCCTGGGAGCCGCTGCTGGAGCGCGGCCTGAGCGCCACTTTGCGCAATGAGGAATTGATGGCTGCCGGCGTCACGCCCGACATACCCCTGCCCGGCGAACGCCTGTACGGCCTGGTCGACCTGCAGAACGGCGCCGATCCGACCGAATACTGGGCTGCCAGCGACAACTTCTTCGCCATCACCAAATATAACCGCAGCTATTTCTACGCGATGTCGGTGCTCGACCTGGGCCGGGCCGTACGCGAGGTGCGCTCGGATGCGCTCTTGTAGAGCCGGAAACTTTGTAACAGCCTGTAACGGCCCATCCTTAAGTTTGTTCTAATAAACAGAATTTGACCCCGGGTACTCCCCCGGGGTACCCACGTGTTTTCTTTTCTATACTCTATGGAAACTTTCCATAGTGTTGCATACTCCCCGTTCTGTTGTCATTCGAGCATATCATTTTGAAACGTGCGGCGGGCAAAACCTGTTTCCTCTACACTTAAGTTTAACGAAAAAACAATTATTTTTTCGGTGAGTTTGTGAGAGAATTGCATTGCGGCTATTGTTGCGACTAGACAACAAACAGAGACTTTATTACCGAATTCTATTGCTCATAAGTACTAGACTCAAAAATAGTTGTACAATTGAGTAGATTTTTTCGAAAGACCTTCCGGAATCGAACCGCCGCTAGCGACTTTCCGTAACCCACATAGGAATTATTGAAATCATGACAAACCAAGTCGGCATTGATATGAACAGCGATGCGGAATCGGATGAACTGCTGCAATACAACCCGAACCGTCTGCTGGACACCCTGATCGAGAACCTGCGCCTGAAGAACGACGCAGCCCTGTCGCGCGCCCTGGAAGTGGCGCCGCCGGTCATCTCGAAAATCCGCCACCACCGCCTGCCGGTCGGCGCTTCGCTGCTGATCCGCATGCACGAAGTCAGCGACCTGTCGATCCGCGACCTGCGTTACCTGATGGGCGACCGCCGCAACAAGTTCCGCATCAGCGACAAGCAATTCAAGCCGAAAGAAGGCGCAGCGCCAGCCGGCGGCGACCAGTCGTAATCATGGGTTCCGGCCCGGGTGCTGGAGCTTGCGCAGGATTCGCGGCGGTCGTGTGACCGGAGTCTTGCGATAAACGAAAGGGGCCAGAGGGCCCCTTTCTTGTTGCTGCGCAGCGTTGCTGCGCGCATGAACGTAAAAGCAAGCGCGCATCGTCGATGCCCGCCTTTGAACACCGCCAGTCAGGCGGGGAACACGCCCGTAGACAAGTAGCGATCGCCCCGGTCGCAGACGATGAACACGATCGTCGCGTTCTCCACGGTCTGCGAGATGCGCAGCGCCACCTCGCAGGCGCCGGCGGCCGAGATGCCGCAGAAGATGCCCTCTTCCGCCGCCAGCCGGCGCGCCATCTGCTCGGCGGCGGCCTGGCTCACGTTTTCCACCTGGTCGACGCGGTTCTTGTCGAAGATCTTCGGCAGGTAGGCTTGCGGCCATTTGCGGATGCCCGGGATCGACGAGCCTTCTTCCGGCTGGGCGCCGACGATGCGTATGTTTTCGTTCTGTTCCTTCAGGTAGCGCGACACGCCCATGATGGTGCCGGTGGTGCCCATGGCGCTCACAAAATGGGTGATGCGGCCTTCGGTGTCGCGCCAGATTTCCGGGCCCGTGGTCTCGTAGTGGGCCAGCGGATTGTCCTGGTTGGCGAACTGGTCGAGGATGATGCCCTTGCCATCCTTTTGCATCTGCTCGGCCATGTCGCGCGCGTATTCCATGCCGCCGGTCTTCGGTGTCAGGATGATCTGGGCGCCATAGGCCGCCATGCTCTGGCGGCGCTCGATCGACAGATTGTCGGGCATCAGGAGGACCATCTTGTAGCCGCTGATCGCGGCAGCCATCGCCAGCGCGATGCCGGTATTGCCCGAGGTGGCCTCGATGATGGTATCGCCCTTCTTGATCTGGCCGCGCGCCTCGGCGTGCTTGAGCATCGACATCGCGGCGCGGTCCTTGACGGAACCGGCCGGATTGTTGCCTTCCAGCTTGCCGAGGATGATGTTGTTGCGGGCAGCGGCATCCGCGCCCGGCAGGCGCACGAGCTGCACCAATGGGGTGTTACCGATCGTATCTTCGATGGTCTTGTAGGCCATGTTCGCTCTCTTGCGGTTCTTCAAAACACCATTTTAAACCGGGAAGCGAACGGGCGTACGTCGATGGGGCGGGAGCTTGATCGGGGTTGGGGTTCGTAGGGTGGACTCCTGAGTCCACGCGGTGATAGTTGACAGCGAGATCATCGAGCCCGAGAGCGGAGCCACCAGCGATCACTGCGTGGACACAGTGCCTTGCGCGGCCCGGTCCACCCTCGAAAATCACACGGCGCAAGCGCCGTGCACATGGTCAGCGCAGCGGCGCCGGGTAGGTCGCCGGACTGACGTTGCCATCCTTGTCGATCGCCTGCACGCCGAAGAACACGTTGTCCTTCGACAGCTTGACGGTGGCTTCGGTCACGTTACCGACGTACTGCGACCCTTCCCACTGCGCCGCGGTCGTATCGCGCCACACGATACGGTAGCCGGCAACGTCCGGCTCCGGATTCGCAGCCCAGACCAGGGTCGAATCGTTCACCAGCTTGTCGGTGCGGACCTTCACGTCTTTCGGCGCGCTTGGCGCCAGTGCCAGCGAGGCGAGGGCCGCGGCATTCACCTTGGCCACCTTGGCCGTGTAGTCGAAGTCGACGAACTCGATCAGATCGCCGTACACCTTGCCGCCTTCGGTGCGCAGGTTCTGGTGCTGGTGCGAGAAGTCTTCGTTCGGTTCGGTGAAGCGCAGCGCGGCGTAGCCCTGCTCGAGGAAGGGCATGTGATCGCCGCCGCGCAGGTAGCGGTCGTGGCGCTGGATGACGCTGACCTTGAAGCCCTTCACGTAGCGCTCGCCCTGCTCCTTCACGTGGCGCGCGAGCTGGCGCGAGATCGAATCGTTCTCGCCGCCGGTGGCCACCAGTTGGCGCACGGCGTCGCTCATTTCCTTGGTCGCCGGAATGCTCTGGGCAAACAGGCGCACCTGCTTGTTGTCGACACGGCCGTCGTCGGCGCGCGAGCTGCCGATGATGTCGTTGGTGAACATGCCGGCCACGTTCAGGTTGTTGGCACGCGCGGTCTTGGCCCAGTGGCCGGCGCCCAGCAGGCCCTGCTCTTCGGCGGCCACGGCCATGAAGACCAGGGTCGCGTCGAATTTGTACTTGGCCATCACGCAGGCCATTTCCATCACGGCGGCGGTACCCGAGGCGTCGTCGTTGGCGCCCGGCGCCTTGCCCTCGGCATCCATCACGTCGGTGTTGCGCGAATCGTAGTGGCCGCTGACCACGTACAGGCGCTCCTTCGAGGCGTCCTGGGTGCCCGGCAGGGTGGCGACCACATTCACGATCTCGGTCGGACGCGAGATGCGCGCGGAGACCGGGGCGATGTGGCTGTCGAAAGCCACCTGCAGCTTGCCGGCGCCGCAACGCTCGAGCTCGCTCTTGATCCAGCGGCGGGCGGCGCCGATGCCGCGCGTGTCCGAGACGGTGTCGGACATCGTGTGGCGGGTCTCGAAGCTGACCAGTTTATTGATGTAATTCTCGATGCGCTTCGGCGAAATCTCGGCGACGATCTTGTCGATCTGCGCCTGGTGACGGGTGGTGTCGGGACCGGCAGTGGTCGATACGGCGGGTGCGGCGACGGCAGCGGCGGTGGTGAACAGACCGGCGACGAGACCGGCGAGAGGAACGGTAATACGGCGTACGTGAGGCATGGTTTCCTTCTTATCGTTGCGCTTCAATCAAGCAACACATCTTCTCATGCGGATGCCCGTGCCTGCAGTCTTTACACGATAAAAAACCTGCCTAGTCGAGTGAGGAGGAAAGGAGGAGGAGGAAGCACCCGCCCTGCCTGGCAGGGCTGGTGCTTCCCCTGACATCAATTACA
>DAMABW010000010.1:0-28899 GCA_031999925.1 Massilia sp.
TCGTAGGGTGGACCGGGCCGCGCAAGGCACCTGTGTCCACGCGGCCGAACTGGTGATCATCCTTACCGCTGATCGAAACCAAACATCAAACAGTCCTGATGAATTGGAAGCCGCATAGCTGCATGCGGTGAAACCGCGCGGGCACGAGTGCCCGCCCTACAAAAGCGGCGCCCCGGAAATGGCGACGCCGCTGTTCACATGCTCGTCAGGCGCAAGCCACCATCGGCGCCGGCGCCTTGCGCTCGCGCGGCAGCGTCCACTTGGCGCAGACCCAGCGCTCGAAGTCTTCCGGCGCCATCGGCCGCGCATACAGGTAGCCCTGCACCTGGTCGCAGCCGTCCGCCAGCAACAAGGTCGCCACCGCCGCGGTTTCGACGCCCTCGGCCACCACGCGGCGCTCGAGGTCGTGCGACAGCTTGATCATGGTGCTGACCAGCGCGCGCTTGTGCTTGTCGGTGTCGAGGTCGCGCACGAAGCTCTGGTCGATCTTGACCACCTTCGCCGGCACGCTTTGCAGGTAGGCCAGGCTGCTGTAGCCGGTGCCGAAATCGTCGATCGCCAGGTGCACGCCGGCGGCGGCCAGGGCGTCGAGCGTCTTCATGGCCAGCGCGCGGTTCTTCATCAGCGCGCTTTCCGTGATCTCCAGCGCCAGCGCTTCGGGCGGCAGCGCGTGGCGGCGCAGCTGCTCGACCACGTGGGCGACGAAGTCAGCCTCGGTCAGGTTCACCGCAGACACGTTTACTGCCATCTCCAGCATCAGGCCGGCGTTGCGCCATGCCGCCAGCTGCTCCAGCGCCTGCGCCAGCACCCAGCGCGTCGTGGCGCGCGCCAGCGAGGTCTGTTCGATCAGCGGGAAGAATTCGCCCGGCGACACCTCGCCCAGCACCGGATGGTTCCAGCGCAGCAGGGCTTCGGCGCCGAGGCAGCGGCCGGTCGACAGTTCGACCTTCGGCTGGAACACCAGGCGCAGCTGGTCGGCGCTCTCGAGCGCGGCGCCGAATTCGTTGACAAGGTAGAAGCGGCGCAGGAACACGGCGTTCTGCTCGGCCGAGAACACGCGCACGCGGCACGAGCCGTCGAGGGCATCGTGGGCGGCGCTGTGCATGTCGCGCAGGACTTCGAGGGTGTCGCTGCGGCCGACCCGGAACGGCGCCACGCCGATGGTCGCGGTGGTCATGAAGCGCGAAGTCATGGTGTCGGCGCGCAGCTCGAGCCAGCAGCCGAGCCAGTCGCAGAAGCGCTGGACGTCGGCATCCGGCTCGGCCAGGAACACGAACTGGGTCGGGGCCACGTGGTACAACTTGCGCCCCGGGCCGAGCGCCGCGCGCAGCATGCGCACTGCCTCGTTCACGATCTCGTCGAGATAGCCGGCGCCCATCGCGCGCATGGCGTTGCTGAGCTGCTCGGGCGTGGCCAGGTTGACCATCGCGGCCAGCCGGGTTTCGCCGAGCGGGCGCTCGTTGGCCAGGTCGCTCATGTCTTCGATGAACTGGCTGCGGTTCGGCATGCCGCTGGCCGGGTCGATGCGCCCTAACGCGTGCTGCAGTTCGATCTGCGCCATCACCATCGACGCCAGGTCGGCCAGGCCTTCGCGCTCGGCGTCTGTGATCGTGCGCGGCTCGGTGCCCAGCACGCACATCGCGCCCAGGCAGTAGCCGTCGCGCGTCATCAGCGGCGCGCCCGCGTAGAAGCGCACGCCCGAGCGCGCCAGGTGGCTGTCGTGGAAGCATTCGTCGGTGCGCATGTCGGCCACCACCAGCATGCCGCCGCTGTCGGCCACCTTGGCGCAAGGCGCATTCTCGCGCGGGATCGAGGTGTGCTCGACGCCCACGCGCGACTTGAACCACTGGCGGTCGGCGTCGGTCAGCGACACCGCCGCGACAGGCAGGTTGAACAGCTGCGCCGCCATGCGCGTGATGCGGTCGAAGGCTTCGCTGGGCGGCGTGTCGAGCAGCTCCAGCTTGCGCAGGGCATCGAGGCGCTCGGATTCCTGTTGTGCGGATAATGAATGGTGGGACATCTGGCTTCCTTGGCGACGACGGGCATACACATCAACTGACGAAATTGACGACGACTCTCATTCTGATCGTCAAATTTCCAAACGTCAACAAAAATTCCATCCATTCATATCTCAACTGTTGCGAAGTGGACGATTTGTGATGTTTTATGGCAACTCGCGTCATCAAATTCGATAAATTTTGATTTTCATAAAGTAAAATGCTTTGTTCAGTTATTTATTAGTTGAAAGAGTTTTGTCATGCCTGCGCCCTCTTCCGGACCTTCGGACGATCCGATCCTGACCACCCGCGAAGCCGCCCGGCTGCTTGGCATCGCGGTGAGCACCGCCCAGCAGTGGATCGAACACGGCTTGCTGCCTGCCTGGAAGACGCCGGGGGGGCACCGCCGCGTGCGCCTGAGCGCCGTCAGCGCCCTGCTGCGCGAACGCGCCGGCCTGGCGCCACTGGCGCCGGCGCTGCCAGTACCAGCCAACGCCCCGGCGGACGATGCACACGCGTTGCCCGACAACGAGACCGAACGCCTGGCGGCGCTCGATGCCACCGGCCTGGTCGGCAGCGGCGCCGAAGCCGTGTTCGACCGCCTGACCTGGCTCGCCACGCAGGTCACCGACAGCCCGATCGCCATGCTGACCCTGGTGGACGAGCACCGCCAATGGTTCAAGTCGCGGGTCGGCATCGGGTTCACCGAGACCCCGCGCGAAATGGCGTTCTGCAGCCACACGATCCTGGGCGGCGAACCGATGATGGTGGCCGACACCCGCCTCGATGGGCGTTTCAGGGAAAATCCGATGGTGACCGGCGCGCCGCACATCCGCTTCTATGCCGGCGTGCCGCTGGTCGACGCCAAAGGCTACCGCCTGGGCGCCCTGTGTGTGATGGACCGCGAGCCGCGCCGCCTGCGCCAGCGCGAGTTGCGCGCCCTGGGCGAACTGGCCGATATCGCGGCCGAGGAGATCAGGCGCCGCCGCTCTGCGAGCATGTGAAAAAACCTCTAGGGCAAGGCGCAGCGTCGAAGACAGTACGCGGCACGGCGAAACGATGCAACGCCGCCATAGAGGAATTTTTCACATGCTCTGCTGTTTCTTGACTGCGGCGACGACAGTATTGCGGATGGTCTTGAGCACGGCATCGGCCTTGAACGGCTTGACGATGAAGCCGTGCACGCCGCGCGCCAGCGCTTGCTGGATGGTGGGCGCGTCGAGCGTGCCCGACACCATGAAGATGAAGCTCTTGGGCAGGGTGGCGCGCAGTTGCTCGACGACGTCGCCCTCCTCGACCTGTTCGCGCGCGATGCAGATCAGCTGAGGACGGAACTTGGCGGCCAGCAGCAAGGCGCCGTGGCCGGTATGGGTCTGGCCGACCACGTCATAGCTGCCTTCGGTCAGCACCGTATTCAGCAGGCCGCGCGAGATCGCGTTCGAGTCCACCAATACCGCTTTCAGCATAGTCGGTCCTTCCCCTTCAATTCGATTCGTAAGCCAGCATCTTCCAGGTGACGCCCAGGCGCACGTCGGTCTTCAGCTCCACCAACTGGCGCGACAGGTACAGTATCTCGCGTTCCGCGCGCAGGCGCTCGCCCAGCGGCGTCTTGAGGATGCCGGCGCCGGCCATCACGGCGTCCAGGCTGCCGTAGGCGTTCAGCAGGCGCGCGGCGGTCTTCATGCCGATCTTCGACACGCCCGGCACGCCGTCGGTGGCGTCGCCCATCAGCGCCAGCAGGTCGTGCAGCAACTCGGGCGCGACGCCGAACTTGTTGCGCACCCAGGCGTCGTCGTGCCACTCGTTCTTGAAATGGTCCCAGACCAGGGCGCCGTGCGCAATCAGCACGTGCAGGTCCTTGTCGGTGGTGGCGACGATGGCTTCGCCGCGGTTTTCCTGGAGCCAGCGCATGACGCAGGTGGCGACCACGTCGTCGGCCTCGACGCCGGGCAGCATCGCCGCCGGCACGCCGGCTGCGCGCAGGCGTTCCTGGAACTCGGGCAGCGCTTCGCGCAGCACCGCCGGCATCGGCGCGCGGTGCTCGCGGTAGCGCGGGTACAAGGCGTGGCGCCAGGTCTCGCCGCCGTAGTCGAAGGCGGCCAGCACGTGGGTCGGCGCGTGCGTTTCGAGCACGTTGCGGAAGGACGAGAACGCATGGCGCAGCGCAATGCTGGCCTTCAGGTCGGAGTCGGGCTCCGGGCTCGCTTCGTAGACCCGGCGCACGATGTTCAGTCCGTCGATCGCGAGCAGTTTTGCCATCAGCTTGCCATCACCTTGTCATCATCAGCGGGCATAGTCGTACTTGCCGCCGCGCTCCAGCGCCCGTTGATAGGCCGGACGCGCGTGGATGCGCTGCAGGAAGCCGCTCAGCTGCGGGTACTGGGCGCCCAGGCCGCCGCGCGAGGCCGCCGCTTCCAGCGCAAAGCTCATCTGGATGTCGGCGGCGCTGAATTCGTTCCCGGCGAACCACGGGCGCGCCTTCAGTTCGGATTCCAGGTAGTCGAGCTGGGCCTGGATGTTCGGGTTCACGAAGCCCTCCTTCACCTTGCGTGCGATGCCGCGCGCGACCGGCTTGACGAAGAAGGGCATCGGGCCGTTCTCGATGCGGTCGAACACCAGTTTCATCAGCAGCGGCGACATGGCGGAGCCTTCGGCGAAGTGCAGGAAGTAGGTGTACTTCAGTTTTTCCGGCGTGCCGGCCGCCGGCACCAGGCGCCCGTTGCCGTAGCGCTCGACCAGGTACTCGACGATGGCGCCGGATTCGGCCACCACGGTGCCGTCGTCGGTGATCACCGGCGACTTGCCCAGCGGGTGCACGGCCTTCAGTTCCGGCGGCGCCAGCATCGTCTTGGGGTCGCGCTGGTACTTTTTGATCTCGTATTCCAGGCCCAGTTCCTCGAGTAGCCACAGGATGCGCTGGGAGCGCGAATTGTTCAGGTGATGGACGGTGATCATGGGAGAGAACGCCGGATGTGATGGGACCGCTAGCTTAGCACTGTTGCGGGATTACAAAAAGACAGTGAGTAATTTGAAAATAAACGTTTTCAGATAGAAACATTCTATATACTCGCCAGCTTTTTACAGGTTTCTTTTGATTAACCTTCGCTTGCCACCCGCGGGCAAGGCTTACCTTGGCTTCATCGTCCACCTTTCCCTACCGCCCATGAGAACACGCTTGCGCCTGAACATCGCTCAGAAACTGGGCCTCCTGACCCTGAGTACCGGGCTTGGCATGGCTATCATCGCCGCCTGCTTCCTGGTATCCGAACGCGGCCTGATCGAGGAAGAGCGCGGCAACGGCGTGCGCCAGGCGGTCGAGGTGGCGACCGCCGTGGTCGAACGCTACCGGCAAGCCGCCGCCGCCGGCAAGATGGACGAGAGCGAAGCGCAGCGCGCCGCCCTCGATGCGCTGCGGGTGCTGCGCTACAGCGGCCAGGAATACATCTGGGTCAACGACATGGGGCCGCGCATGCTGATGCATCCGATGAAGCCCGAGCTCGAAGGCAAGGATCTCGCCGGCTCGACCGACCCGAACGGCCTGCACCTGTTCGTGGCCATGGTCGACGTCGTCAAGAAGGATGGCGCCGGCTTCGTCGCCTACCTGTGGCCGAAGCCGGGCCAGGACGCGCCGGTGCCGAAGATCTCGTATGTGCAGGGCGTGCCGGCCTGGGGCTGGGTGGTCGGTTCCGGCGTCTACACCGACACCATCGGCGCCATCTTCTGGCCGCGCGTGGCCTGGTTCTCGGGCGCGACGGTCGTGCTCTCCGCTATCCTGATGCTGTTCGGTTTCTCGCTCTCGCGCAGCATCGCCCGGCCGATGGCGCGCGCCGTCAGCGTGGCGCGCACCGTGGCGTCCGGCGACCTGACCACCGTCATCGAGGTACGCGGCCATGACGAAACCGCCCACCTGCTGGGCGCCCTGCGCGAGATGAACGGCAGCCTGAACACCATCGTCGGCGAAGTCGACACCGGCATCCAGGCCATTGCCAGCGCCTCGGCCCAGATCGCGGCCGGCAACCACGACCTCTCGAACCGCACCGAGCAGCAAGCCGGCTCGCTGGAGGAAACCGCGTCCTCGATGGAAGAGCTGACCGGCGCGGTACAGCAGAACGCCGAGCATGCGCGCCACGCGAACACGCTGGCCTCGCAGGCGGCCGACGTCGCCGTGCGCGGCGGCGAAGTGGTGCAGCAGGTGGTGCGGACCATGGACTCGATCAACGCTTCCTCGCGCAAGATCGTCGACATCATCGGCGTCATCGACGGCATCGCCTTCCAGACGAATATCCTGGCCTTGAACGCGGCGGTGGAAGCGGCGCGCGCCGGCGAACAGGGCCGCGGCTTCGCCGTCGTAGCGAGCGAAGTACGCAGCCTGGCCCAGCGTTCGGCGGCGGCGGCGCGCGAAGTGAAAGCCCTGATCGACGATTCGGTGAGCAAGGTCGACGCCGGCAGCGCGCTGGTGCACAACGCGGGCGCCACGATGCAGGAAATCGTCGCCAGCGTGCGCCAGGTAAACGGCATCATCGGCGAGATCACCGCCGCCAGCGCCGAGCAGGAAGCCGGTATCAGCCAGGTGAACCGCGCGATCGCCGAGATGGATGGCGTGACGCAAAAGAACGCCGCCCTGGTCGAGGAAGCGGCGGCAGCGGCCGAATCGATGCGCCAGCAGGCCGAGCGCCTGTCGGAGGTGGTGGGCGTGTTCAAGGTGGTGGCGGCCGGCGGCGCGCGCCGCCCTCTCGCCTTGACCTGACGCCGGATTCCGGGCTGCACGCGTTCGGCAACGCACCGAGCGCGGCAGCCCGTGTCTCTATGATCGCCCCATGGCGATCTACATCGGTATCTCCGGCTGGCGCTACGTCCCGTGGCGCGGCGTCTTCTATTCCAAGGGCCTGGCGCAGGCACGCGAGCTCGACTACGCGTCGCGCCAGCTGCCGACCATCGAGATCAACGGCTCCTTCTACTCGCTGCAGCGCCCCGAAAGCTACGCCGCCTGGTACGCCGCCACGCCGCCGGGTTTTCTCTTCGCAGTGAAGGGCAACCGCTTCATCACCCACATGCTCAAGCTGAAGGACATCGAAGGTCCGCTGGCGAACGTGCTGGCCTCGGGGATGTTCGAGCTGCGCGAGAAGCTCGGGCCGATCCTGTGGCAGTTTCCCGAGATGGTGAAGTTCGACCATGAACGCTTCGAGCATTTCCTTTCCCTGCTGCCGCAGGATACCGAAGCGGCTTTGTCGCGGGCGCTGGCGTACCAGCCGCGCATGGAGGGCAAGGTATCGCTGGCCATGGATGCGAAACGGCCGATGCGGCATGCGGTCGAGGTGCGGCACGAGAGCTTTCGCGACGCGCGTTTCATTGCGCTGCTCAGGAGGTACAACGTGGCGCTGGTGGTGGCGGATACGGCCGGCAAATGGCCGTACATGGAAGATGTGACGGCTGATTTCATGTACCTGCGTTTGCACGGGGATGAGGAGTTGTATGCCAGCGGGTATGGCGATGCGGCGATCGAGCGCTGGGCCGGGAAGATACGGGCGTGGAGTACGGGTGGGCAGCCGGAGGATGGGGTGCGTGTGTCGCCAACGGCACCGCCGAAACGCAAGAGCCGTGACGTCTACTGCTACTTCGACAACGACATCAAGGTGCATGCGCCTTACGATGCCAAGCGCCTCATCGAAGCCCTCGGACTGTAGGGTGGGTACTCGTACCCACCACTCGCCCTCCGCACCTACCCTTCTTCCGTCCTACCTCTACTCAATCGACATCTCCCGGATATTCGGTGTTCCCGCCCAATCCTCCGGATACACCCCATCGCGCACATACCGATGAAACGTCGAATGCGGCCACTCCCTCACCTGTTTCACATATCCGTGCTTGACCGGATTGAAATGAATGTAATCCATGTGCCGCTCAAAATCGTGCCTGTTACGGACGGCATGCTCCCAAAACCGTCGTTGCCATATGGTCGACTCGCACTTGGCCTGGCGTGACCGGGTCAATAACTGTGGATCGTGCAAGGCCCTTCCATAACCGGTGGAGACGAAACGCTTGATCGCAAACCACCGTGTCGAATAATCCATGTCGCCATCCGGCAGGGTCCAGATGCAATGCATGTGGTCGGGCAGGATGACCCAGGCGTCGATGACGAATGGCCGGGTCGTGCGGACGAAATGAATGGCTTGTCTGAGGCTCGCTTGAAGCGCGGGATCGCAGAAGATCGTGCGGCGACGATAAGCGACGACCGTGAAGAAATAGGTGGGACCGGTGTGGAGGCGCATGTAATCGGGCATGGTGCGGCATCGTAGGCCGCCGGTTGTGCCCGGTATGTGTGGTGGGTCAAAGGTGTGCGAAAGCGGTGCGGATGGTAGCGAAGGATCGCATGTACCGGGGACACAGGTGGGTACGAGTACCCACCCTACTTTTGGTGAATCTTGATCACCCGATGTTTGCTGTCAGCCGGCGGAGTCGGTTCCGCCGGCGTCTCGCAGGTATTGCAACTATTGCACCCACTCCCGCAACTCCCACCCGTATCCAGCCAGCGCACCAGCTTCGAGTCCGCCCCGCCCTTCGACAGGCGGTTCACGATGCGCACGCGCCAGGCCGCCGGCAGGTACTTGGCGCCGACGTAGACGGCGGCCACCAGCACGAACACGGCGACGACCAGCTCCTGCCACATATCAGCCGCCGCCCAGCGCCAGTGCGACGCGGTAGGTGATGAAGGAGGCCACGTAGGCCAGGCCGAACATGTAGCCCGCCATCATCCAGGCGTATTTTGCGCTGCCGGTTTCGCGGCGCACCGTCGACAGCGTCGCCAGGCACTGCGGCGCGTACACGTACCAGGCCAGCAGCGACAGCGCAGTGGCCATCGACCACGAACCGGCGATCAGCGGGCCCAGGGTATTGGCCACTTCGTCGCCGGATTCGGACAGCGCGTACACGGTGCCCAGCGCGCCGACCGCGACTTCGCGCGCGGCCATGCCCGGCACCAGGGCGATGCAGATCTGCCAGCCGAAGCCGATCGGCGCGAAGATGAACTCCAGCGCGCGGCCCAGCATGCCGGCCACGCTGTAGTAGATCGGCGGCTGCGTCGCGCCTTCCGGCGCGCCCGGGAAGCTCGACAGGAACCAGAGCAGGATCGTCAGCGTCAGGATCAGGGTACCGACGCGCATCAGGAAGATCACCGCGCGTTCCCACAGGCCCAGCGCCAGCGAGCGCAGGTGCGGCCAGTGGTAAGCCGGCAGTTCCATCATCAGCGGATGCTGGCCGCTGCCGCTGCGGCGCTTCATGTACCAGGCCACGCCCATGGCGCTGACGATGCCCATCACGTACAGCGCGAACAGCACCAGGCCCTGCAAATTGAAGATGCCGACCTCGCGCTCGGGAATGAAGGCGGCGATGATCAGGGCGTACACCGGCAGGCGCGCCGAACACGTCATCAGCGGCGCGATCATGATCGTCACCAGGCGGTCGCGCGGGTTCTGGATGGTACGCGCCGCCATCACGCCGGGAATCGCGCAGGCGAACGACGACAAGAGCGGAATGAAAGCGCGGCCCGAGAGGCCGACGCCGCCCATCATCCGGTCGAGCAGGAAGGCGGCGCGCGGCAGGTAGCCGATGTCTTCCAGGATCAGGATGAAGAAGAACAGGATCAGGATCTGCGGCAGGAACACCAGCACCCCGCCGACGCCGGCGATGATGCCGTCCACGATCAGGCTGTGCAGCGGGCCTTCGGCCAGTACCGAGCCGACGAATTCGCCAATGGCGCCGACGCTGCTCTCGATGAAGTCCATCGGCGCTTCGGCCCAGCTGAACACGGCCTGGAAGATGATGAACATCAGCGCCGCCAGCAGGACCGGGCCGACCACCGGGTGCAGCACCACGTTGTCGATCTTTTCCGACAAATTGCCCTTGTCGTGGGCATAGCTGGTGCTGGCCTCGACGATGCGGCGCACTTCGCGCTGGGTCTGTTCGACCGGCACGGCGTCGATGGCGGCCAGCGGCTGCGGCTTGACGTTGAGGTCGAGGTCCGCCTTGTCGAGCAACTCGACCAGGGCGCGTTCGCCGCCGGCCTGGATCGCCACGGTCTCGACCACCGGCATGCCGAGTTCCTGCGACAGGCGCGCGGTGTCGATCTCGATGCCGCGCTTTTTCGCGACGTCGACCATGTTCAGGGCCAGCACCATCGGCAGGCCGAGGCGCTGGATTTCCAGCACCAGGCGCAGGTTCAGGCGCAGGTTAGTGGCGTTCACCACGCAGACCACGATGTCGGGCGACTTTTCGCCGGCGCGCAGGCCTGCCACCACGTCGCGCGTGATCGCTTCGTCCGGGGTCTGTGCGGTGAGGCTATAGGCGCCCGGCAGGTCGAGCACGCGCAGGGCATGGCCCTTGGGCGACGTGAAGTGGCCTTCCTTGCGTTCGATGGTGACGCCGGCGTAGTTGGCGACCTTCTGGCGCGAGCCGGTGAGACGGTTGAACAGGGCAGTCTTGCCACAGTTCGGATTACCAAGCAGTGCGATCAGGGGCGCACGCGTCGCCACCTGTTGTTCCATGACACCCATCGATTATTCCGGCTGAATTGATACGAGTGCGGCCTCGAATTTACGTAACGCGAAGGTCGATTCGCCGACCTTGACCGCCACCGGACCGCCCGGCAGGCCGCGCTTGAGCATGCGGATACGCTCGCCCGGCACGAAGCCCAGCTCCATCAGACGGCGCGGGACATCGGCGCCGCCCTGCGCAGTGGGCGCGAGGTGGATCACGGTGGCACTTTGCCCGACCTTCAGGGCGTCGAGCGTGGTCAGGGTGGGATTGAGAGTCATGGCGGGTTCCGTTGAAGTAGTGCCAATGCGCTGATGATGCGTTGACAATGCGTCTCAGCGATGCGTTGCCGGTGAGGTGGCGCAAATCGTGTAGCGCTGATGAGACAGATACTAGCATCATAAACCTAAATGCGAATTATTTCTATTCACGAGACCCCGCACGCAACAAATCCGCTTGCGTTCGTGGCCGAGTTTCAGCAGAATACAACACGAATGAGAACGATTCTCATTAATTTTCAAGCAAGCTTATTTCGGTGTTAAGGAAGCTTTCGATGATCGTCTGTGTCTGCAACAACATCTCCGACCGTGAAATCCGCCAGGCAGTCGACCTCGGCATCACCTCCGTGGCCGAGCTGCGCCAGGAACTGGGCCTGGGCACCTGCTGCGGCAAGTGCGTCAGCTATGCACGCGAAGTACTGAACGAACACATCGACAGCAAAACCGTCGTTACCGAACTGAGTTTCCGCCCGGCCCAACTGGCCTGAGCGTCGTCGTCCCTTCCACCGTGCCGGTTTTCCGGCACGCGCCGTCGCGCCCTTTGCTATGATGGCGGCAACCTCCACCAGAACAAGGCACACCATCATGAAGGGCGATCCCAACGTCATTCGGCTGCTCAACGCGCAGCTGACCAACGAACTCACGGCCATCAACCAGTACTTCCTGCACGCGCGGATGTACCGCCACTGGGGCTTCACCAAGCTCGGCAAGAAAGAGTACGACGAATCGATCGGCGAAATGAAGCACGCCGACAAGCTGATCGACCGCATCCTGATGCTCGACGGCCTGCCGAACCTGCAAGCCCTGCACAAGATCCTGATCGGCGAATCGACCCAGGAAATGCTGGAATGCGACCTGAAGCTCGAACGCGGCGCCCAGATCACCGTCAAAGAAGGCATCGCCGCCTGCGAAGCCGCCGCCGACTACGTGTCGCGCGATTTGCTGTTGATGATCCTGGAAGACACCGAGGAACACATCGAGTGGCTGGAAACCCAGCTCGACCTGATCGTCAAGGTCGGCATCCAGAACTACCTGCAGAGCCAGATGGGCGAATAAGCTTCATCGGCATGCATACCAACGGCGGACCTGCGGGTTCGCCGTTTTTGTTTGTGGGTCGCGCGTCAAATGGCCTGCAGCACCTTCCAGGATTGTTAGCCGTAACCGTACGGTGGGCACTCTGTGCCCACGCGGATGCATGCATCTCGGCTGCTCTTTTCGACGCGCATCATGTGATCGGACGCCAACGCTCGCCCCAGCGTCTCGTTAGCGCATCGTTCCGCGTGGGCACGGAGTGCCCACCGTACGGTCACCGTCCCGGACTACGGCTCCTGGTTCACCCACACCGGCGCCGACCACAACACATTGCCATCGGCCTGCGTCACCTTCGCATAATAGAAATGCGCGCCCGGCGCCGGCGTAAAGGTCGTGGTCGCCTCGCTCGACAACTGCGTCACCACCCCGCCCCGCCCCGGCACGCCTTCCATGATCGCCACCGCCGCCACCTGCTTGCCCGCCGTGCTGGCGAAATTCGCCACCAGCGTCAACGGGCCGCTATTCGAAAAACGCTCGCCCATCAAGCGTCCGTTCGCGGTCAAGACCAGCTGCGAACCCTTGTCCATGGTCGCAAACACCCGCCTCGCCTTCAGCGCATCGATGAAACTGTCGCGGCCCAGGGTCACACCATTCGGAATCAACACCCCGGTACGGTTGCCGTAGGCCGTGCCCCAGTTGGCGCAGTGGTTGTCCTGGTTGGTGCTGAAGGCGACATGAAAACCCGCTTCCAGCAGCTTGTTGCAGGCCGCCTCGAAATTGCTGCGCCGGGTTTCGCCTTCCTTGTCGTTGACCGAGAACGCCGTGCTGTTGACCACCTCGCACAGCGCCATCGCTTCGTCGCCATCGGCCGTGTAGCCCAGCGCCTTGCCCTCGACCGCGAACTGCCCGCTTGTCGACGGATGGTTGAACTGGCCGATCCAGCCGCGCTCGCGCATCAGGGTGTACAGGGACGGATAATCGCTGCGCGGCGTGAGTACATCGGCCAGCAATTCGCCCTTGCCGTTCTTTTCCCAGCCCAGCAACTGGTCGCTGTTGAAGATGTTGATGTGGCCGCCCTTGTCGATCACGCCCCATTCCATGCCGTACAGCGCCAGGAAGTCCGGATGGGCTGCGTTGTAGCTGGCCGCGGCGTCCAGCCCCTTGCGGTAGAGCGCGCCGGGCAGCGACGGGTCGGCATCCTCCCTGGTGCCGGCCGAGCCGTCGTACATGTGGTTGTGCTCGGACGTCACCAGGATGTCCAGCCCGTGCTTGTGCGCATAGGCAAACGCGGCGTCGGGACCGTAGGGTGCCTTCAATGGTTCCTGCGCGCCCTTGCAGCTGTCCAGCGGCGCGCCGCCGTCGCTGTGGTTGGTCTGGCTGTGCAGGTTGCCGAGATAGACGGTGTAGGGCAAGGCGCCCGGTGCCGGGGCGGCGCCCAGCGTGCGGCCGACGGGCAGTGGCGCAAAGCGCGGCGTGCCTGGCGACTGTGCCGGCCCGACCTCGATCTGCCAGCTTTGTTCATGCACATCGGCGGACGGCGCGGTGCTGTCGGCAGCGCGGCTGCCGGCGCGCAAGCGCACCTGATAGACGCCGGCGGCGAGCTTGCCGGCGTCCAGGCCCGACCAGGGCACCGGCACCGACACCGGCTTATCGGCCAGCTTCGTCTGGCCCTGCCAGCGGCGCACCACCAGGCCGCTCGGCGCGATCAGCTCCAGCTGCCAGTCGACCAGTTGCGGTTGCCGGGCATTCGGGTAATCGAAGGCGAGCGTGAAGGTGCGCGCATCCGTTCGGCCCGAATCCGGGGCGCGATACGGCGCATGCAGGGTGGCTTCGAATTCGCTGTGTTCGTCGAGCACGGGCAACGCCGAAGCGCAGCCCGAGAGGATGGACAGGGCGACCAGGGAGAGGGGAAAGAGAGAGGTTTTCATGATGCAATTTTTACAATTGCATCACCCTTCCCTCTTGCGCCAGGAGCAGAAACGCTCCCACCTCATTCCATCTTTTTTGATAAAAGGACAATGTCACCTGAACAATAGCTCAGGAGACTTATGCTGCGCTCATCCAGCGATCCACCTGCTTCAGCGGCAGGTTGATCCTGGCGCAGCCGATCTGGTCGGGCCGTACGTTCAGCTCGATCATGCGCGGGCCGTCGACGCCGATCGCCACGTCCACGCCAGCCACGTTCACATGCGGGAAAGCCTGCAGCGCACGCATCGCCACGTCCTGGCACTCGCGCCAGTACGGCAGTTGCACGCTGCTGATCCGGCCACCGGTGTCCGGATGCACGTCCATCGTATCGAGCGGATTCTTGGCATTTGCCGCATGGGTCAGCGTGCCGGTGGCGAGGTCGACCGGGCAGAAGATGCCGCCGCTGCTGGTGTTGTCGACCAGGCTGCCCTTGCGTCCCACGCGCAGGAACGCGCCGGCGATGCGGCACTCGCCGCGCGCCTGGTACAGCCAGATGCGCAGGGTGTTCAGCGAATTCGGGTGGATCGCCGCCAGCGTCGGATGCTGGGGCAGGTAATGCTCGACGATGTAGCCGTCGCGGTTGTTGCCGGCCCCTTGCCACCAGTCGGCCAGGGTCGTCGCCGCGCCCGTGAACGGGTGCACGAAGACCGGCTGCCCTGCCCGCTCCTCGACCTGGAAGGCGAAGAAGCCGGCGCCGCCATAGCCTTCCACCAGCTTGAAGCAGATCTTCCTGCCCACCAGCGTGCGGCACAGGGCCTCGAGGTCGGCCAGGCTGCGCAGGGCGGTGCCGTCGGCGCGGGCGCCGCGTTGCGGGTGGATGAAGCCGATGAATTCGGGCGTCGGCACGCCGACCAGTTGCAGGATCGCCTTTTCGATCACCTTGTGCTGCGAGCTCTTCTGGTAAGGGCGGCGGTTCCAGCGGTCGATGAAGTCGTTGTATTCCTTCTTGTTGACGTGGGCCCACTTGTCGGCAAACGGCACCGACGTGCGCCACCAGCGCGCCTGCAGGTAGTAGCCGGGGCCGATGCGGCGCACCAGGAACAGGGCGGCCATCTCGGCCAGCTGGCGCCAGAACGGCAGGTAAGGCTGATCCGCCTTTCCGGCGCGCAATTGCGCCCAGGCGCGACGTATATCGTTGATGACTTGCATTGACTATCCAGTGGGTCGGGGCCGGCGCACGAACGGGCAGACCGGAATTGCCATTATATTATGCGATTCCGATATGCAACGCTCGTTTGCGGCGCTCCCGAACGGCTGCTAGAAGTGATACTCCGCGCGCACCATCGGCGTACTGGCACGCTGGCCGTTGCCGCCCGTGGTCTGGCGCGTATTCCCGAACTTGTTGTTCCAGAACTGGTATTCAAGCCCGAGGCGGAAGCGGTTCTTCGGCTGGCCGAAGTGATAACCGACGTCGTACATCAGCGCCATGTCGAGATTGGTCTCGGCGCCGGTGCCGTTGCCGACCTCGTCGCGCCCCTTGGCCGCGATGAAGTTCAGGTAGCCCTCGAACGACAGGCGCTCGGTCACCGGAATGCCCCAGCTCGCGTTCAGCATGGCGTGGTTATCGTAGGTGTAGCGGCCGTTCACCTCCGAGATCGGCGGAAAGGCGCCGCTCGGCGCATTCGATTCCTTCAGCAGCAGGACGCTGGTGGTGAGGAAGCCCGGCACGTCCCACATCAGCGTCGGCCCGGCCACCAGCATGCGCTTGCGCGAGTTGTAGCCGACGTCGTTCTTGGTGTTCCAGTCGAAGCCGAAGGTGACGCCCACGCCTTTCACCGGGCCGTAGCGCATCTCGGTGCCGCGCAGGGCGCCGATGTCGAGCGTGTGGCGGTAGACGATGTAGGCTTCCTGGGCGCCTTCGGACTGGCCGAGCGAGGCCGGGTCGGTCTTGTCGGACTGCAGCAGGTCGACGTTGAAGTAGTTGCTGCCGTACTTGTAGCCGCTCGCGTGGGTCAGCGCGAAGATGTGCTTCTTGATGTGTTCCGGGTTGTAGGGCTCGGCAAAGCGGGTGCCGTAGCGCCAGCTGATGGCCGTGTCGCTCCAGTCGGCCGCGCACACGGTGCCGCAGGACAGGAAAAAGGCGGCACCGGCCGCCAGCGGGATATGCTTGATCATGTGATCGACTTCGACTGAGTGGGTTCGCTCGCCGCCGGCATGGCGGGTCCGTGCCGGCACGGCACCAGCAGCTCGACGCGGTGGCGCTGGCCATCGTCGGCCAGGTCCAGCGTGTTGCCTTCGCGCGCACGGCCGTCGACCAGCAGCGCGCCCGCCTCGGCGAAGCGCACCTCGATCTCGTACACGGCGCTGCGGTAGCGGTATTCCATGCGGAAGCCCGGCCACCCGCAAGGCAGCTGCGGCGCCAGCACCAGCCGCTCGCCGCGGCGCTCCACGCCAAGCAGCGATTCGACGATCAGCCGGTACATCCAGCCAGCCGAACCAGTGTACCAGCTCCAGCCGCCGCGCCCGATATGCGGGGCGGCGCTGCACACGTCGTCCGCCAGCGCATACGGCTCCAGCCGGTAGCGGTCGATGTCTTCCCGGGTCGCGGTATGGCGCAGCGGGTTGACCAGGTCGAGCAGCGCCCAGGCGCGCTCGCCCTGCCCCAGCCGGGCGTATGCCATCGCCGCCCACACCGCGGCCTGGGTGCACTGGCCGCCGTTTTCGCGCACGCCGGGCGGATAGGCGCCGATCGTGCCCGGGTCGAGGCTGGCATCGCCACCGTCGAAAGGCGGATCGAGCAGCTGCACCAGCTTGTGGTCGCGCCGTACCAGCTGGGCCTCGAACGCTGCCATGGCGGCCGCCGCGCGCTCGGGAGGAGCCACGCCGGACAGCACGCTCCAGCTCTGCGCCATCGCATCGATGCGGCAGGCGGCGCCGCCGTGCGTGCCCAGCACCGTGCCGTCGTCGAAGAAGGCGCGCCGGTACCACGCGCCGTCCCAGCCGTGTTCCTCGAGCCGGGCAGCGAGTACCTGGCCGGCGGCGCGGCAGGTGGTGGCGAAGCCGAAGTCGGCGCGGCGCTCGGCCAGCTCGGCGAAGCGCGCCAGCACCTCGGCCATGAAGAAGCCGAGCCAGACGCTCTCGCCTTCGTCCGCGATGCCGACGCGGTCCAGGGCCTCGTTGCAGTCGCCGCTGCCGATCAGCGGCAGGCCGTGCGCACCGAAGCGCAGGGCGTGGCGGATCGCGCGCACGCAGTGTTCGTACAAAGCGCCGGGCTGGGCCGACGCCTGCGCTTCGCCCACATACGCTTCTTCCCCTTCATGCAGGGCGCGCCCTTCGAGCCAGGGCAGCGCTTCGTCCAGCACCGCCAGGTCGCCGCTGGCCGCGATGTAGCGGCAGGCGGCCAGCGGCAGCCACAGATGGTCGTCGGCGCAGCGCGTGCGTGCGCCGCGCGAACGGAGCGGGTGCCACCAGTGCTGCACGTCGCCCTCGACGAACTGGTGCGCCGCGCACGCGAGCAGCTGCGCGCGCAACAGCTGCGGACGGGTATGGACCAGGGCCATCGCATCCTGCAGCACGTCGCGGAAGCTGTATGCGCCGCCCGACTGGTAATGGCTGCTGCGCGCCCACATGCGGCAGGCAATCGTCTGGTACAGCAGCCAGCCGTTGGCCAGCATGTCGAGCGCCGGGTCGGGCGTGGCGATGCGCACCGCGCCCAGGGTCTCGTCCCACCAGGCACGCAGCTTCTCGAACGCGGCGCCGGCGGCCTGGGCGCCACGATGCTGCCGCACCAGGGCGGGCAGGCCGGTGCCCGTCTCGCTGCCCGCGCCGAGCAGGAAGACCAGCTCCTTCTGCTCGCCCGGTTGCAAGTCGAAGACCACCTGCAAGGCGGCGCAGGGGTCGAGCGTGGCGCCAACGGCGCCCGACAGGCCGGCGCGCGCCAGGGCGGCCGGCTGCGCCAGCGTGCGGCCGCGCCCGATGAATTCCATGCGGTCGCAGGTAAAGAAGGCATGGGCAGCCTGCGCGGCATCGACGTGGAAGAAGCCGATGCTGCCTGGCGCATCGCCGTTAGATGCGTTCTGTGCGAACAGGGCGCCAGTATCCTCGTCGCGCCCGGTCACCACGTGCATGCTGGAGGCGGCGCGCAGCGTGCCCAGCACCCACTCGACATAGCCGGTGGCCGACAGGCGGCGCGCGGCGCTGCTGTCGTTGCGCAGCTTGAACACCGTGTACTTGAGCGGCGCATCGAGCGGGACGAAACTGGTCAGCTCGGAATGGATGCCGTGCGCCGTGTGTTCGAACACGCTGTAGCCGAAGCCGTGACGCGTCAGGTAGTCGCCGCCGGACGGACTCGGTGCGCCGGTGGCCGACCAGAACACGCCGCTGTGTTCGTCGCGCAGGTAGAACGCTTCGCCGCCGCTGTCGCGTACCGGGTCGTTGTGCCAGGGCGTGAGCCGGAAGGCCTGGGCATTTCCGCTCCAGGTATAGGCCGCCCCGCTTTCCGACACCACGGTGCCGAAGTCCGGATTGGCCAGCACGTTCGACCACGGCGCCGGCGTGGTCCGGCCCGGCCCGGTGCGGATGACGTACTCGCGCCCGTCGGCGCTGAAACCGCCGATGCCGTTGTCCAGCACCAGTTCGCGCGGCGCCGCGTCAAACGTGCGCACTGTCCAGGCATCGGACGGCACCTCGCCGTGCAGGGCCGGCGGCAATGCCGGCCTGAGCGCCGCCGCGCGCCGAAGCTGGTCGTGCAGGCTGCCGCGTTCGTCGACCAGCACCACGCTCGCCAGCGCCTGCATCGCGGCATGGTCCTCCGGCGGCACCCCGTCGACCGAGAACACGTATACGCCACCCGGGCAGGCGATGGCCTGCGCATCCACCCGCGAGGCGACCAGGTTCCTGACTCCATCGTGCAGGGTGTCGTCGGTGCTGCCGATCCAGATCGCCAGGTCGGCGCCCAGTCCTTTGCGGCGCCACCAGGCATGCGCCGCCACCAGCTGGCGCACGAAGTCCAGGTTGGCGGCGCTGCCGATCTGCACCAGGACCAGGGGCTGCTCGCCCGACAGGCCATACGGCTGCAAGACCGACTGGCCATACGGCTGCAAGACCGACTGGCCGCGCGTGTTGGCAGCGGTAACGGAGGCAATAAGGGCGGGGTCGGCGCGCAGCGCGCGCTGCGGGTACAGCAGGCAGGCGGCCAGGCGCGCGTACAGCCGGGCCTCGGCTTCGTCGATGTCGAGCTGGCGCAGGACAGCCTGGTTGTGGGTCCAGGCCAGGTCGGCGATGGGGTCGGTTTCCTGGCGAGCGCGGTACTTGTCGACCAGATGCAGGGCGCCTTTTCGTGAATCGGCCGCGCCCAGCACCAGGTCGACCACGGCTTCTTCGCCGGGCGCGAGCGCCAGCACGCGGCGGATCGCCACGGCCGGGTCGAGCACGGCGCCGGCATGGCCGCCCAGCGGTTCCACGTTTTGCAGGGCCGCCGCCAGCCCCTGCCCGCGCCCAAGGAAATGCTCGCGGCTGGTCTCGAACGAAGCCGCGCCGGCGCTGCCGCCATGAACCGTCATCAGGTGCAGCAGCCAGGGCGTTGCCTCGCCCCGCTCGCGCGGGCGGCGCGTGCACAGGATCGCGTCCTGCGCGGCCAGGATCTCGCTCTGCACGAACAGTTTGCTGAAGGCTGGATGCGCCGCATCCGCTGCCGGCGGCGCCAGCGCCACGTCGGCATGGCTCGTCAGTGCGATGCGGCGCGCGCGGCCCGAGACGTTCCGGATGCGCATGCTGCGCAGTTCGACGTCGTCCTCGGGCGACACCACGATGTCCGTCATTAGTTCGATGCCGTGGTCGCGCCGGCGCAGTTCCACGCGCTCTTCCAGGAACAGTACTTCGTACTCATCGGGCTCGCCCAGGCCGGGCTGCCAGGCGCCGGACCAGACGGCGCCGCTGTCCGCGTCGCGCAGGTAGCAGGCCAGGCCGCCATCGAAGCCGGCCGCATCGCCGCTCCAGCGCGTCAGGGCCAACGCGCCCCAGCGGCTGTAGCCGCCGCCATCGCCCGTCACCATCACGTGGTAGCGCCCGTTCGACAGCAGCTGCACTTCCGGCGCCGCGCCGGGGCGCGTGAGGGCGCGCGCAGGCAGCGCCGGGGAACGCGGCGCCTCGGCTTCGCCTTCCTGCGCCTCGAAGGCGCCGGAGGTCGGCGCCCGTTCCTGCAACAGCAGCGAAGCCGCCCGGCACTGCGGGTCGGCCTCGAAGCGCGCCTGCATCGGCTTGTCGTGCAACAGGGAAGACAGCGCCAGCAAGCCCATGCCCTGGTGCCGGGCCGTATACGCGCGCACCACGGCATGGCGCCGACCATGCCCCGCTGGCAGGTGCGCGGCGGTCTGGTCGAGCGCATCGTAGAAACCGTATGCGCCCAGGCAGCCCAGCTGCGCCAGGCGCTCCAGGTTGGCGCAGGCCGCTTCCGGCGCCACCATCAGGGCCAGCATGCTGGCGTAGGGCGCCACCACGAGCGCGTCGCCGCGCCCGCGCCGCAAGGCCATGCCCGGCACGCCAAAGGCGCCGTAGGCATAGCGCATCGCCGCGTCCACCGCGTGGTAGCTGGAATCGGACATGCCCCAGGGGATGCCGTGGCGGCGCGCATGGTCCATCTGGACGCGCACGGCCGCGTGGCAGCTGCGGTCGAGCAGCGTGTTGCGCCAGGTCGGCATCAACAGCAGCGGCGCCAGGTAGGCGGCCAGCGCGCCGCTATGCGACAGCAGC
Source organism: Massilia sp. (assembly GCA_031999925.1). Lineage (GTDB taxonomy): Bacteria > Pseudomonadota > Gammaproteobacteria > Burkholderiales > Burkholderiaceae_D > Telluria. The sequence continues at coordinate 20,495 of DAMABW010000010.1, forward strand.
ACCTGCTCGCCGTGCACGATGGCGAGCTGGCGCCCGAGCGCGAACCAGTGTTCCTGCGGCAGCTGGCCCTGGGCGATGCCGATGAAGCTGGCCAGGCGCGCCTTCGAGGCCAGCAGGTCGTGGACTTCGCTGTCCAGGCGGTCTTCCTCGACGTGATAGGCGGTGGCCAGCAAGCCGAGGTCGCGCCGGTAGAGGCAGCCGAAGTCCATGGCGCCGAAGTCGCGCGCCTGTGCCGCCAGCGCGGCGACCTCCGACATGCGCGACCTGGCCGTGGCCACGCCTTCGCTCACCAGGGCTGCCAGCGAACGCGCGGAAGCATCGCTGCCGGCGGGCGTGGTGAAGGCGGCCAGTTCGCGCAGGGTCGGGATGCGGGTCAGGCTGGCGTCGAGCACGTATTCGTGCACCGCGCGCATCCAGGGCGCCAGGTCGAGCAGGTCGGCATGGGCGGCGCGGCACTGGCCCTCCAGGCGATCGCACCAGGCGCGCACCTCCGGGTCGGCGTCGCCGGGCAAGGAAGCCAGCAGCGCCGCGGCCGCGCCGGCGGCAGCCTGCAGGCAATCGGCCAGGCCCGGCAGGGTATCGGCGTTGCGGCAGCTGTCCGCGCCGAGCGCCGTGCGGCAGCGCGCCAGCGCATCGTTTGATGGCGGCGCATGTTCCTCGATCACCTGCAGCGTGGCGCGCGCACCGGCCAGCGACTCGACGCCGGCGATCGGCTTGTCGGCCAATTCCTCCAGCCCGGCGGCCAGGGTCAGCAAGTGGCCGGCCAGGTTGCCGCTTTCGACGGTGGACACGGTCTTCGGCGCGCGCGGCGCCAGGGTCCCGGTATCGTAGCCGCTGTAGAAATGGCCGCGATGGCGTTCCAGCAGGGCCATGCTGTCGAAGGCCGCGCGCACCCGCGCCAGCAGTTCGGCCTGCGCGATGAAGCCGAAGTCGCGCGCCGCCAGGCTGGCCAGCAGCCCGAGCCCGATGTCGGTCGGCGACGTGTGCTGCAACACGCTGGACTGCGGGTGTTCCTGCAGCGTGGCGGGCGGCAGCCAGTTGTGTTGCGGGCCGGCGTGGGTGTCGAAGAAGCCCCAGGTGCGGCGCGCCAGGCCGGTCAGGAACCGGGTCTGCGCCTCGGCCAGTTGCGGCGCTCGCGGCACGAAAGGCAGGCTCAGCCACCAGGCGAGAATGGGCGACAGGAACCACAGCAGCAACAGGGGCGCCGCCGCGAACAGGGCGAACGGATGGGCAAAGGTCAGCAGCACCGCCGTGCCCACGGCCAGCGCCGGCGCGAACCACATGTTGCGCCAGTTGGCTTCCAGGTCGAGGCTGGAACGCGCCAGGCTGGCCGACTGCCATTCGAGCAGGCGGCGCTTCGAGACCAGCATGCGCCAGCTGCTACGCGCGATCGCATCCACGCTGTACCAGGCTTCGTGCGGCAGGAAGGACATGTTCGTGACCGCGTGTCCGAGCGCGCTGCGCGCTCCGCGCCACCAGTTGGCCAGGTGCTGGCGCCACAGCATGTCGTGCGGCTTGTCGCCGAACGCGATGAACATGCCGAGGAAGGCCGGCAGGAAGTACACCGCCAGCGCGGCCGCGCTCCAGAACGCCGGCTCGGGCAGCAGCGACCAGCACAGCACCAGGGTCGCCACCAGGGTCGGCGCCACCAGGCTGCGGCGCAAGGCGTCGAACAGCTTCCAGCGCGCCAGCGGCGCCAGCGGATTGGCTGCGCGCCCGCCGCCCCGCACCGGTACGCGCGCGCGCAGCCAGCCCGCCACTTGCCAAGCGCCGCGAATGCGCCGGTGGCGGCGCCCGACGTCGTCGCTGTAGCGCGCCGGATAGGCTTCCACCACCTGCACGTCGCTCACCACGCCGGCCCGCAGGTAGCCGTCTTCCAGCGCCTCGGGCGCCAGCAGCTGCCCGCCGGGCAAACGCGCATCGAGCACGCGCGCAAAGGTGTCGACCTCGTAGATGCCCTTGCCGCGCCAGGCGCCCTGGCCGAACAGGTCCTGGTAGACGTCGGGCGCCGTGTGCGTGTACAAGTCGATGCCCGGCTCGCCGCCGCACAGGCGCTCGTAGCGCGAGGCGTCGTCGACCGGCAGCGAGGTGGTGATGCGCGGCTGCAGCAGGCCGTGGCCGGCGACCACGCGGCTGCCGGCGGCGTCCAGCAGCGGCCGGTTCAGCGGGTGCGCCATGGTGGCCACCAATTGGCGCGCCGCGCCGTGCGGCAACTGGGTGCCGGCATCGAGCGCGATCACGTAGCGCACGCGGTCCAGGCCATCGACGCTTCCCTCGACCAGGGCGAAGCGTTCGCGCGCGCCGCCGCGCAACAAGGCGTTCAGGTCGGCCAGCTGGCCGCGCCGGCGTTCGCGCCCGATCCAGGCGCCTTCGCTGTCGCTCCAGGTGCGTGCGCGCTGCAGCAGCAGGAAGGGGCCGGCGTCGCCGTCCGCATAGCGCGCGTTCAGGGCGGCAATGGCGGCGCGCGCCCCTTCCAGCAGTGCGGCATCCTCGAACATCGTTTCCTGCGGCGCATCTGCGAAATCGCCCAGCAGGCAAAAGCGCAGCTGCGGGTCGCGGTTGGCCAGGTAGCGCACCTCCAGGCCAGCGCACAGGGCGGCAACCTGCTCGTCACGCTCGAGCAGCGCCGGCACCGCGACCAGGGTCCGCGCCCCGGGCGGGATGCCGGCGCCGAAATCCATGCGCGCCAGCGGCTGCGGCCGCACCAGGCGCGCCGTCATCGCATTCACCAGCGCGAGCGCCAACTGGCTGGCGCCGAACACGCTCAGCAGGGCCAGCGCCAGCAGCAGCGGCATGCCGGCGCCATCGATGTAGGCGTGCACCAGCAGCGCCGCCACGAACAGCAGGGTGAAGGCGCCGATGGCGCCGAGCCAGGACAGCAGCGGCCTGCGCCGCGCGGCACGGCGCACAGCGGCCAGGACACCCGGGCGCAGGCGCAGCCGGGCGCGCAGTGCCGGCAAGCCGTCGCCGACCAGGTAGTAGCCGACGTGGCGCAGGCGGGTGTCCGCATCCGCATCGTCTTGCGCCGGCCGGGCGTGTGCCAGCGCCAGCGCCTCGGCCGCCACTTCCGCTTCGCTGTGGCGCGACTGCTGCGCCAGGCGCTCGACCGCGTGGCGGTAATGGTCGCGCGAAGCGAAGTCCATGCGCGCATAGGTGCCGTCCGGGTCCTGGCGCAGCGTGGCATCGGCCGCGCTCATGGTCTCGACGAATTCGCGCCAGTCGATGGCGGCGATCAGACGCAGGCTGGCGATGCTGTTGGCGATCGACGCGCGGTCGGCGGCTTGGCCGGCGCTGTCGCGCCGGATCTGGTCCTCGATGCTCGATTCCTCGTCGGCCAGGCGGGCGTCGATCCACTCCAGCACCTGCGCCAGCGCGGCGCCCTGCCCTTGCAAACGCCGTGCCAGGTCGGCGACGAAACCGGCGCCGGGCGGCTGCACGGCGCGCGCCATGTCGGCCACCAGCAGCACCAGGTCGCCGGGCCGGTTGTCGGCGGTGGCGATCAGGCGCTCGGCCCAGCCTTCGGCCAGTTCGTGCTCGACGCGGCGCGCATCGAGGCGCGCGGCAATGCGCCGCAGGTTGTCGACCAGGGCCAGGCGCAGCATGACCGGTACCGTGCGCAGCTCGACCAGCTTCAGGGGCGCGCCTTCCTGGTAGGCGGCGACGAAGCGCGCCAGGCTTTCCTGTTCCAGGCGGCCGTCGCCGTGGGTTACGACTTCCAGCGCCAGCTGGTAGATGCGTGGCGCACCGCCGGCCAGGCGCGGCAGGATGCGGCCGCAGGCCGGCGGCAGGTGGCGGCGCGCACTGCGCACGTGTTCGCCCACCAGGTGCGCATGGTCGAGCAGCATGGCGGCGGCCGGTGCCAGCGCTTGTCCGGCGCCTGCCGCGCGCGCCAGGGCGGCGCAGGCCTGCTCGATGACGGCGGCATTCGCGGCCAGGCGCACCAGCAGCCGGTCGGGCGTGTCTTCGTGCGCCAGTTCGTGACGCGCCGCCAGCTGGCGCCCGTGCACCGCCATCTGCGCCGCGCTGAACAGCTCGGCGCGCAGGGGCGCCTCGTCCGCGCCGGGTTCGGCATGCGTGCGGACAGGCGTGCGCCCCGTACGCTGGGCGTCGGGCAGGAGATGCAGTTCTTCGTTCAACAGGGCCTCGATGATGGCGTGCCATCCGCCTGTACGGCCCGGAAATCCGGGCGCGGCAGGCGGTACACGGGTCAAGGCATGCTAGAAGAAGCTCGGATGAGAAACCGTGCGCTAACGTACGCAGGTATGTCCGCCAGCTAGATGGACATCAATCATGCGGACGACACCATCGGATAAGGTCAGGCGCGCAGCAGCGCCAGGCCGCCGGCCAGGTGCCAGACCCGCTCGCGACCCAGCCCTTGCAGGCATTGCGCCGCCTTCAGGCTGCGGTTGCCGCTACGGCAGAAGAACACCAGCGCACGCGCATCGTCGCGCAGCCAGGCCGCATGCTCGGCCAGGCGCGACAGCGGCAGGTTATGCACGGCGCGGCCCTGCAGATCCGCTACGCCGGCTGCGTGCTCGCAGGCTTCGCGCACGTCGATCAGCAGCGCATCGGGATGCTCGTCGAAGAAGCGTTTCAATCGATGCCGGGCCAGCTCGGCAGGCTGGCGCGCCGGCTCCGGCGTGGCCGCGATACCGGACGGCTGGCACAGGATGACGCTGTCGGCCGCATGCGCAGCGCCGAACGCCAGGCGCGGCTTGCCCGGCAGGCCTTCTTCCAGCGCCGCCAGCAAATAGCCGGCGACGTTCGGCCGCCGCAGCAGCACCTCGCGCCCGAGACGGATGGCCTCGACGCGGCTGCCGTCGGCCAGGTGCACCGTGTCGCAGGCAGCCGGCCAGCCGCCGGCGTCACAGCGCTCGCGCAAGGCGGCGCAGTCGCTCTCACTGCGCTCGCTCGTCGCCAGTACCGCGCGCAACCGGTAGCCGTGCTGGCGCAGCAGCGCCGTCACGCGCGCCGCCTGCGTGGCCGGCACGTCGATCGTCGCGCAATCGCCGCCCTCGGGATCGAAGACCAGCCAGCCGCCGTCGGCGCCGAAGTGGTACACGCCGGCGGTGGCGGGGTGCGACGCCGCCAGCGGCAGCGTGCGTAGCGCCGCGCCGCAGCGCGCGATGCGCTCGACGGCGGCGTCGACAAAGGCATCGTCCAGCAGCGGCCCGACCGACAGGCGCACCGCGTTCGCACAGCGCCAGGCCGGCAAGCCCATCGCCTCCAGCACGTAGCTCGGCGCCGCCTTGGCGGCGGAGCAGGCGGAGCCGGCGCTGACGCGGATGCCGGCGGCGTCGAACAAGTCGAGCAAGTCCTTGCCCGACAGGCCGGGCACGGCGAAGTTGAGCGTGGTCGGCAGCGCGTGCTCGAAGGGCGTGTTGAATTCGATCGCGGGAAAGGCCGCGCGCAGTGCCGCCGCCAGGCGGTCGCGCGCATACAGTAGCTGCGCGTGCGAACGGAACACGCGCCCCTCTTCCAGCGCGCGCAGCACCGCGCCGAGCGCGGCGATGCCGGCCATGTTCTCGGTGCCCGAGCGCTGGCCGCCTTCCTGGCCGCCGCCGCACATCAGCGGCGTGAAGGGCGCGCCTTCGCGCACGTAGAGCATGCCGATGCCTTTCGGCGCATACAGCTTGTGGCCCGAGAACGGCGCGTAATCGATGCGGGTGCGGTGCAAATCCAGCGGCAGCTTGCCGAGCGCCTGCACGCAGTCGACCATCCACAGCGCGGGGCTGGCGGACTCCCTCAGTACCGCGCCGATACCTTCCAGGTCGGACACCACGCCGCTCTCGTTGTTGGCGGCCATCGTGCACAGGAAGGCCGTGCGCGGCGCCAGTTCGCGCAGCAGATCCAGGCGGTGGCGGCCGTCGCCATCGACCGGCAGCACCTGCAAGGTCAGGTTGGTGCCAAGGGTGCGGTTCCAGTGCGCCAGGCTTTCCGGCACCGCCTTGTGCTCGGTGGCGCCGTACAACAACAGGTCGCCGCAGGGCTGGCCGGCGGCGCGGCGCTCGCGCAGCGCGCACAGGGCCGACAGCACGGCGGTCTGGATGCCTTCGGTGGCGCCGCTGGTGAACATCACCCGTCCCGCTCCCGCGCCCAGCACGCGCCGCGCGCGCGCATGCGCATCGTCGAGGATGGCGCGGGCGCGCAGTCCGGCCGCGTGGCTGCTGCTCGGGTTGCCGAAATCGATCTGCATGGCGGCGTGCGCGGCAACGATGGCGGCCGTCAGCACGGGCGATGTGGCATTGGCGTCGAGATAGAGTTCGGAGTCCATAATAAAACTGAAATAGCGGGCGAAGATCGTGTTATTGTTCAGAAATATGTTACGAATTTGTATAGAAGTATGCATTCTTAATTCGTTTATATATCGCCAAAACTAAGCATGTTTGTTCTCATAGTGACCTATAAATAGAATGAATTCACTAGACAAATTTGATTGCGCCATTCTTGCCGCACTGCAGGCAGACGCGACGCTGTCGATTTCCGGGCTCAGCGAAAAGGTGGGCCTGTCGAGTACCCCGTGCTGGAAGCGCGTCAAGCGCCTCGAGGAAGAGGGCTATATCGAAAGCCGCGTCACCATCGTCAATCGCCAGAAGGTGGGCTTGCCGGTCACGGTGTTCGTCAGCGTGCGCACCCGCGAACACGACGACAAATGGCTGGAGCGCTTCGCCGCCGCCGTCACCGCCCTGCCCGAAGTGCTCGAGTTCCACCGCATGAGCGGCGACGTCGACTACCTGCTGAAAGTGGTCACCACCGACATCGAAGGCTACGACCGCTTCTACAAGAAGCTGATCAAGACCGCCCAGCTGACCGGCGTGTCCTCGGCCTTCTCGATGGAGCAGATCAAGAGCACGACCGCCCTGCCGCTGGAGCTGATTGCACACGGTTTGCCGGCCTGACCCGGCCGTGCATTGTCTCTTCCCGGCGTGCCGTTTTATGCGATGATGGCGTCCGTTTGCATATAACGGAGACAGGCTGATGCCATCGAAAATGAACATGGCGCCGCTGGCGCTGGCCGCGCTGCTGTGCGTATCCAGTACGGCCCTGGCGCAGGAGCAAGTGGTAAAGATCGGCGTGACCGGCCCGCTCTCGGGCGCCAACGCCTTTGCCGGCAAGGACAACGAAAACGGCGTGCGCCTGGCGGTCGAAGACCTCAACGCCCAGAAGATCAAGGTGGCCGGCAAGACCGTGCGCTTCGAACTGCAATCCGAAGACGACGCCGGCGACCCGAAGCAGGGCGTGACGGTGGCGCAGAAGCTGGTCGACGGCGGCGTGAAGTTCGTGCTCGGCCCCTACAACTCGGGCGTGGCGATTCCCGCTTCGCGCGTCTACAACGAAGCCGGCGCCCTGATGTCCACGGTCGGCACCAATCCCAAGATCACGCAAGGCGGCTACAAGACCGTGTTCCGTACCGTCGCCAGCGACGCCCAGGTGGGCGGCTCGATGGCCAGCTACGCCGCCAAGGAACTGAAGCTCAAGAACGTCGGCGTGATCGACGATCGCACGGCGTTTGGCACCGGCATCGCCGCCGAATTCAAGCGCCAGGCGCAAGCCGCCGGCATGAAGGTCGCCGGCCACGAATTCACCAACGACAAGGCGAGCGACTTTTCCGCCATCCTGACTTCGCTGCGCGCGAAAAAGGTCGACGCCATCTTCTTCGGCGGCTATGCGCCCCAGGCCGCGCCGATGGCGCGCCAGATGGCCGCCCTCGGCCTGAAGGTGCCGCTGCTCGGCGGCGACACCCTGTGCAGCCCCGAAATGGCCAAGCTCGGCGGCCCTGCCGTCGGCGAAAACGTGCGCTGCGCCCAGGCCGGCGCCATCATCGCCAAGCAGCCGAACGGCCCGGCTTTCCTGAACAAGTACAAGACGCGCTTCAAGCGCGAGCCGGACGTCTACGCGCCGTCCTTCTACGACCAGACCATGTTCATCGCGCAGGCGATGCAGAAGGCGAACTCCTTCGACCCGGCCGCCGTGGCCCAGCAGCTGCGTACCCTGAGCTACGCGGGCGTGGTCGGCACCTACGGCTACGACGACAAGGGCAACCTGAAGAAGACCGCCGTCACCGTCTACACCTTCAAGAACGGCGCCCTGGCGCCGCTGGCAAGCTATTAAGGATTCACGCACATGACCCAGTTGTTCAAGCTCGGCGCCCTCGCCGCAGCCGCACTCATCGCCTGCGCGCCGGCCCTGGCCGCAGGACAGGCTGAAAAGCAGGCCACCGCACCCGCGACCAAACAGGCCGCCGACAATCCGCAAGCCGCCAAGGCGCTGAACAAGCTCGCCGACGAATACTATGACGCCATCGCGCGCTTCGACCCGGTATCGGCGGGCGAAAGCGGCGACAACCGTTTCATCGACCGGATCGGCATGACGATCGCGCCACAGGAACGGGCTAAACAGTTTGC
>DAMABW010000011.1:0-28444 GCA_031999925.1 Massilia sp.
GAATGCGGCCGAGCTGCTGCGGCGCGAACTGGCGCATCCCGGCTACCAACCCGAGCACATCGCCATCGGTGTGAACACCGATGCCTACCAGCCCTGCGAGCGCGAGCGCCGGCTCACGCGCGAGGTACTCGAGGTGTTGCATGAATGCCGGCATCCGGTCGGGCTGGTCACCAAGTCGGCGCTGATCGAACGCGACATCGATTTGCTGGCGCCGATGGCCGAGCGTTCGCTGGCCTGCGCGGCCATCACCCTGACCACGCTCGACTCGGACATTTCGCGCACCCTGGAGCCGCGCGCGGCGGCCCCGGCGCGGCGCCTGCGCGCCATTCGCACGCTCACCGATGCCGGCATTCCCGTGAGCGTGAGCGTGGCGCCGATCATTCCCTTTGTCACCGAACCCGAGATCGAACGCATCCTGGAAGCGGCGCGCGACGCCGGTGCCGTCAGCGCCCACTACACGGTGCTGCGCCTGCCATGGGAAGTCAACCCGCTGTTCCAGCAATGGCTGGAAGCCCACTTCCCGGAACGGGCCGGGCGCGTGATGAACCGCATCCGCGAAATGCGCGGCGGCAAGGATTACGACGCCGACTTTTCCCAGCGCATGCACGGCGAAGGCGTCTGGTCCGACCTGATCCGCCAGCGCTTCGACAAGACCGTCGAGCGCATGGGCCTGGGCGCGCTGCGCGGGCGCTTCGAGCGGCTCGATACGGCGCAGTTCCGGCGGCCGCTGGTGGTGCCGGCGGCGGGCATGGGCAAGGCGAAGGGAGCTGGACAGCTGGACTTGTTCTGATCAGCAGCCTATATTGATACAGGCTGTTGCAGGCCGATGTGGCCTGCCGGTTACGGAACTGCCGGGTTGGGCTTCCTGTCCAACCATCGTGCATACCTGGATAACGCGGAGCGTTGGCGGGCTGTTTGTCGGTGCTCTTACTCTACGAGGAGATAACATGAGGCAGACAGCATGGTGACCCATGAGGCGAGCAGGGTGGTGACCCGTCTGGGCGAACTGGTGGAGCGTTTCGGTGGCCAGCTGACAGGCGACCCAGGCATCGAGGTCACGGCGATCGCGCCACTCGACCGTGCCGGGGCGTCCGAGATCAGCTTCCTGAGCAACAGCAAGCTGCGTTCCCTGGCGGCGCACAGCCAGGCCGCGGCGCTCATCCTCGCGCCGGGTGACGAAGCCGAGGTGGCCGCCACCTACACCGGCGCGCGCATCGTCACCGCCAATCCGTATGCGTGGTTCGCGCGCGCCGCGCAGTTTTTCGTGGCCTTGCGAACGCCCGCGCCGGAGCCCGGCGTGCATCCGACGGCGTTCGTGCACCACAGCGCCCGGGTCGACGCCACTGCCCATGTCGGCGCCCACGTCACGATCGAAGCCGGCGCGCGCGTGGAGGCCGGCGCGGTCATCGACGCCGGCTGCTACATCGGGCGCGAGGCGGTGGTCGGCGAAGACACGCATTTCTTCGCCAACGTTACCTTCCATGCCCGCTGCATCATCGGCGCACGCGGCATCGTCCACTCCGGCGCCGTGATCGGCGGCGACGGCTTCGGTTTCGCGGTGGATGGCGGCAGCTACATCAAGATTCCGCAGACCGGGCGCGTGCTGATCGGCGACGACGTCGACATCGGCTCGAACACCACGGTCGACCGCGGCGCGCTGGACGACACCGTGATCGAGGACGGCGTCAAGCTCGACAACCTGATCCAGATCGGCCACAACTGCCGCATCGGTGCGCATACGGCCATGGCCGGCTGCGTGGGCGTGGCCGGCAGCGCGCAGATCGGCAGCCACTGCACCTTCGGCGGCGCGGCCATGATCAACGGCCACATCGAGATCGCCGACAACGTCCACGTGACTGCCGCCACCATGGTGCCGAATTCGCTGACCGAGCCGGGGCGCTATACAGGCTATTTCCCCGTTGCCAGGAACGCGGAATGGGAACGCAATGCCGTGCTGGTGCGCAGCCTGTCAACCATGCGCGAAAAAGTGCGCGCGCTCGAAAAGGCGGTGAAAGCCTTGGGTGCGGAGCGGCAGAACGAATAAGCAGGCAAGACGCGCAGGTGGGCGGGGAAGCAGGCGGGCACGCGCAGCAACTGCCGGAGACAGCCCTGTGTAAAGGCAACCCTTATGCCGCGGCCAGTTGCACCAGATGGCGCTCGATCTCGAACACGTGCGGATCGTCCTTGCCCAGCTCGCGCAGCGCCTTGGCCAGTTCCAGCAGGTATTCGCTGTTCGGCCCGCTCGGTCCGCGCGACTCGGCGATCTGGCGTGCAATCGCTTGCTCGCTGGCCGGGCCGAGGAAGGCGGCGTTTTCGTGGGTGGCGATGTAGACCAGGCCCTCGACGCTGCTGCCGTCCTCGAAGCGGATCTCGGTGGCCAGGCGCAGGTAGCCGTTCTTTTCGCGGTGGTCGAGATGGGCGAATTCCTCGGGCGTGACCAGGTAGGCCATGCCGTGGCAGATGGCATCCGCGTCGGGCACCAGCGTGACCACGCGGCCCGGCGCGGCTTCCGTGCCGCGGTGGTCGTGCGAGCCTTGCCAGAAGCGGCGCGTCCAGCCCGTGATGCTGGCCGGGCGGCGTTCGAGGAAGGGAAAGTCGGCCTTGTAGATCAGCGAGCCGTAGCCGAACAGCCAGACGCTGGCGTGGCTGTTGAATCTGTCCATGCGCTGGTTGATGGCGATGGTGTTGTGGGACATCGGTACGAACCTGGTAAAGAGGATCGTCCGATTCTAGCGCAGCTGGGAAAAGCGGGCTGGCAGCCCTCAGTTGCCCTGGGCCTGACGACGTTTCGACGCCACATACGGAAACAGGAAATCGATGAAGCTTTCCGCCGCCGGCGACAGCGAGCGTCCGGCGCGGGTATAGACGTAAAAGCGCCGCGTCAGCACCGGTTCCTCGAGCGGGCGCATGCGCAACTGGTACAGGCGCGCCAGTGGCTCGGCATACGGCAGGCAGACCGTGATGCCCAGCCCGGCGCTGACCATCGCCAGGGCGGTGGTCATGAAGGCGACTTCGTTCGCCGGTTTCAAGGGCACTTCACGCAGCACGGCGTGCATGTCGGCCAGCAGGCGCTCGGTAAACTGCCCTTGCAAGGCAATGTAGGGGTAGCGCGTCACGTCCTGCCAGGTCACGCGTTCGGCGCTTTCCAGCGGATGGCCTTGCGGGAAGACCAGGGCAAAGGGCATCTCGAACAGTTCGCGCGCCTCCAGTTGCGGCAGCGGTTCGCGCTCGGGGCCGATGCCGATGTCCGATTCGCCCGAGAGCACGCGCGCAATCACGTTGTCGACTTCGCTGTCGGCGATGCGTACCTGGATGTCGGGCTGGCGGGCGCGGCAGGCGGCGATGGCTTCGGGCAGCAGGGTGCAGCACATCAGTTGCGGCGCGGCGATGCGGACGATGCCTTTCCGGAGCTGCGTATGGTCTGCCACGTTCGCCAGCGCACCGTCGAGATCGTCGATCATCTGGCTAAATAGCGGATACAGCTCGCGGCCGATGTCGGTCAGCGTGATCTTGCGGGTGGAGCGGTCGACCACGCGGGCATTCAGGGTTTGTTCGAGTTCCTTGATCAAACCCGATAGCGCGGACTGCGTGACGTGCATGTACTGCGCCGCCAGCGTAAAGTTGCCTGTCTTGGCGAGCGCCACGAAGGCGCGCATCTGGCGCAAGGTGGGATTCATAAGATAATCCGATAAATGAGCCGGAAAATATTGTTTGTATGATAGTCCGTTTTCATCTTTAATGGCGGCAACTATGCACCGATTAAGGAAATCGCCATGAAACTCGCCACACTCAAAACCGGCGGCCGCGACGGCACGCTGGTGGTCGTCAGCCGCGACCTGGTCACCTGCCAGGCCGTTCCAGAGATTGCCCGCACCCTGCAAGCCGCACTCGACGACTGGGAGCGTTGCGCGCCGCAGTTGCAGGCGGTCTACGAGCAGCTGAACGCCGGCACTGCCGATCAGGCCGACTCCTTTATCGAGATGGCGTGCCACTCGCCGCTGCCGCGTGCCTACCAATGGGCCGACGGTTCGGCCTACATCAACCACGTCGAGCTGGTGCGCAAGGCGCGCAATGCCGAGGTGCCGGCCTCGTTCTATACCGATCCATTGATGTACCAGGGCGGCGGCGACGCCTTCATCGGCCCTTGCGACCCGATCGCGGTGCTGTCGGAAGAGTGGGGCGTCGACCTCGAAGCCGAAGTGGCGGTCGTCACCGGCGACGTGCCGATGGGCGCCAGCGTCGAAGACGCCGCCAGGTCGATTCGCCTGGTCATGCTGGTCAACGACGTCTCGCTGCGCAACCTGATTCCGGGCGAACTGGCCAAGGGTTTCGGCTTCTACCAGTCGAAGCCGGCCAGCGCGTTCTCTCCGGTGGCCGTCACGCCGGACGAACTGGGCGAGGCCTGGGTTGATTCGAAGCTGCACCTGCCGCTGCGCGTCACCCTGAACGATCAACTCTTCGGCAAGCCGAACGCCGGCGAAGACATGACCTTCAGCTTCGCCCAGCTGATCGCCCACGCCGCCAAGACGCGCGAACTGGGCGCGGGCAGCATCATCGGTTCCGGCACGGTGTCGAACAAGCAGGGCAATTTGCACGGTTCCAGCATCGCCAACGGCGGCGTCGGCTACTGCTGCCTGGCCGAGGTGCGGATGTACGAAACCATCGAACACGGCGCGCCGACAACGCCGTTCCTGCGCTTCGGCGACAGCGTGCGCATTGAAATGCTGGACGTCACCGGTGCCAGCATCTTCGGCGCCATCGACCATGAAGTCGCGCATTATCACGGGAGGAAGGAATGAAGCTCTACACGTATTTCCGCAGCTCGGCAGCCTACCGGGTGCGGATCGCGCTGAACCTGAAGGGCCTGACCTACGACGCGGTGCCGGTGCACCTGCTCAAGGACGGCGGCCAGCAGCGCCAGGAGGAATACCGCAAGATCAATCCGAGCGGCCTGGTGCCGGCCTTCCAGGACGACCGCATTACGCTGACCCAGTCGATGGCGATCATCGAATACCTCGACGAGCGCTTCCCGGCGGTGCCGCTGATGCCGAGCGATGCCCCGGGCCGTGCCCGCGTGCGCGAGCTGGCGCAGATCGTCGCCTGCGACATCCATCCGCTAAACAACCTGCGCGTGCTGCGCCATCTGGTGGGTGAACTGAAACTGAGCGAGGAAGCCAAGACCGAATGGATCCAGCACTGGATCCGCGAGGGACTTGCCGGTCTCGAAGCCCACCTGGCGCGCGACCCGGCCGCCGGCCCCTTCAGCCACGGCGCCTCGCCGACCATGGCCGACTGCTTCCTGGTGCCGCAGGTGTTCAATGCCCAGCGCTTCGGCATCGAGGTGAACGATTACCCGAACATCGCGCGCATCCACGCCCACTGCATCGAGTTGCCGGCCTTCGATGCGGCGCATCCGTCGAAGCAGCCGGACGCGGAATAAACCTGATGCGGGCGGATGATTCCGCCCGCACGATTCACCCGCTTACTGACCCGTCGTTGACCGGTCCGGTTCCGACGGCGTCGAAATCTCGTCCAGCGTCTGCTCGACCTCGACCGGCGCCTTGGTCACCACGTCGCCCAGCGACACGATGCCGATCACCCGGCCGTTGTCGTCGACCACCGGCACGCGCCGGATCTGCACATCCGCCATCTGGGCCAGCACGTCTTCCACGCCCTGGTCGACGGTGCAGGTGCGCACGTCGGTGCTCATCACGTCGCCGACGCGGGTGTTTGTTGGGTCCTGGCCGACGGCGACCGAACGCACGGTGATGTCGCGGTCGGTGATCATGCCGACCAGCTTGCTGTCGTCCACCACCGGAATCGCGCCCACGTTCAGCTCGTCCATGAGCTGGGCCGCGCGCTGCACGGTGTCTTGCGTGGAAATGGTTTGCACGTCGCGCGTCATCACCTCTTGAATCGTTTGCATCCTCGAGCTCCTTTGGAAGGTTGGCGGACCAGGCCGCAGTGAAGACATCCTGCCTTCAAACGGCGCGACGCTGCGCCAGATTGAAGCGCGGAATCACGGTTCGTCCCGGCGCCCCCTGCACCCGGGCTGGGCTACAATCCGCTTCCTTTTTTCGCGCTCCCCGACCATGACCGACATCACCATTCCAGACGACATTCTTGCTGCCCTCGACCTTGCCGATGCCTCCTGGCGCCCGCATCTGCTGCGCGGCCTGGAGGCGGTGGCGCGTGCCAACCCGGGCTATCTGCCGGCGCTGGCCATCGACAATTACCTGCCGACCGAGGGCCGGCTGTTCGCCGCCTTCGCCCAGCCATTGGAGCGCGTGCGCTATGTGCTGGTGGGGGAGGGGCCGTATCCGCGTGCCGAGAGTGCGACCGGGGTCTGCTTCATGGATGGCGCGGTCGGCGAGTTGTGGAGTGCGAGCGGCTTGTCGAAGCCGGTGAACCGGGCAACCTCGCTGCGCAACTTCATGAAGATGCTGCTGGTGGCGGATGGGCAATTGCAGGCGGCATCGACCGGCGGCGAGGCGATGGCGCCGGTGGCGGCGAATGCGCTGACGAACGGCTCGATCCGCACGCTACCGGAACTGCAGGCGAACCTGACGGCCGAAGGCTTCCTGTTGCTGAACGCCTCGCTGGTATTCCGTTCGCATGTGAAACCGGTAATCGATGCGCGGGCCTGGTTGCCCTTCCTCCAAGTGGTGCTGGCGGTGCTGGCCGAACAAGCGGCGCCGCCGACGCTGGTGTTGTGGGGGAAGATCGCGGAAGAGGTAAGAAAGCTGCCGGAGGCGGCCAGGTTTCCGCAGGCGGTGGCCGAGCATCCCTATAACCTGACCTTCATCGCCCACCAGGGCATGCAGGAGTTGTTCGGGCCGATGCACTTGCTGCGCAGGCGCTGATCGGCTCTCGATGGGCCTTCGGCGGTTTTTGGGGGTGCCAAGACAAGCCCCCCGGAATTTGCTATACTTGACTAAATCGTTCAACTAATCCGGTTTTTAAGAAGCAGCAACGCAGTGTTGATGCCGATGCGATTAGTGAACAAGAGCAATATTTTAACATTAACCGGGGTTGTGATGCGTCTGACCACCAAAGGCCGTTTTGCTGTTACCGCGATGATCGATCTTGCCCTGCGCCAGGGCAATGGTCCGGTCACGCTGTCGGGCATCAGCCAGCGCCAGGCCATTTCGCTGTCTTACCTGGAGCAGCTGTTCGGCAAGCTGCGCCGCCACGAGATCGTCGAGTCGATCCGTGGTCCGGGCGGTGGCTACAGCCTGGCCCGTCCGGCCGAAAAAGTGACGGTGGCCGACATCATCATCGCGGTCGACGAGCCGCTCGATGCCACGCAGTGCGGCGGCAAGGAAAATTGCCACGGGGCGGACGCCGCCGCCGGCACGCGCTGCATGACGCACGAGCTGTGGACCACGCTGAACGCCAAGATGGTCGACTACCTGGACTCGGTTTCCCTGCAAGACCTGGTCGACCAGCAAAAGCAGAAAGAACAAAACGTCGTGGTGGTGCACCGCGCCGCCGCTGCCGCAGCGCAGTAAAAAGCTGAATTAGGCAGAACCGAATAAAACTGAAGCAAAGCAAACTGGAGTGAACTGATGAACGCGCCTTTGGACAAAAAAATCGAGCAGAGCTTCGTGACTGCGCCGCATTTCCCGATCTACATGGATTACTCGGCCACCACGCCGATCGATCCTCGCGTTGCCGACAAGATGATTCCCTACCTGCGCGAGCAGTTCGGCAATCCGGCATCGCGCAGCCACATGTACGGCTGGACCGCGGAAGCGGCGGTCGAGGAGGCGCGCGCCCACGTGGCGGCCCTGGTCGGCGCCGATCCGCGCGAAATCATCTGGACCTCCGGCGCCACCGAGTCGAACAACCTGGCCCTGAAGGGCGCTGCCAACTTCTATAAAACGAAGGGCAAGCACATCATCACCGTCAAGACCGAGCACAAGGCGGTGCTGGATACCGTGCGCGAACTCGAGCGCCAGGGCTTCGAGGCAACTTACCTCGAGCCGCAGGACAATGGCCTGATCACCATCGCCCAGCTCGAAGCCGCGATCCGTCCGGATACCATTCTGGTCTCGGTGATGCTGGTGAATAACGAGATCGGCGTGATCCAGCCGATCGACGCCATCGGCGAACTGTGTCGCTCGAAAGGCATCATCTTCCACTGCGACGCCGCGCAAGCGACGGGCAAGGTCGAGATCAACCTGGAAAAGACCAAGTGCGACCTGATGACCTTCACCGCGCACAAGACCTACGGTCCGAAGGGCGTCGGCGCCCTGTACGTGCGCCGCAAGCCGCGCGTGCGCCTGGAAGCGCAGATGCACGGCGGCGGCCACGAGCGCGGCCTGCGTTCGGGCACGCTGCCGACCCACCAGATCGTCGGCATGGGCGAAGCCTTCCGTCTCGCGAAAGAAGAGATGGACGCCGAGCTGACCCGCGTGAAGGCGCTGCGCGACCGCCTGGCCAAGGGCCTGCTGGAGATCGAAGAGGTCTACATCAACGGCGACATGGACAACCGCGTGCCGCATAACCTGAACGTCTCGTTCAACTACGTCGAAGGCGAGTCGCTGATCATGGCGATCAAGGACCTGGCCGTGTCGTCGGGTTCGGCCTGCACCTCGGCCTCGCTGGAACCATCGTACGTGCTGCGCGCCCTGGGCCGCAGCGACGAACTCGCGCACAGCTCGATCCGCTTCACCATCGGCCGTTTCACGACCGAACAAGACATCGACTTCGCGATCGAACTGCTGAAGTCGAAGGTCGGCAAGCTGCGCGAACTGTCGCCGCTGTGGGATATGTTCAAGGATGGAATTGATCTCAATTCCATCCAGTGGGCAGCGCACTAATTTCAAAGAATTCAAGGGAGCATCAAAATGGCATATTCCGATAAAGTCCTCGACCACTACGAAAACCCGCGCAACGTCGGCGCCTTTGAAAAGGGCGACGAATCGGTCGGCACCGGCATGGTCGGCGCCCCGGCCTGCGGCGACGTGATGAAGCTGCAGATCAAGGTCAACGAGCAAGGCCTGATCGAAGACGCGAAGTTCAAGACCTATGGCTGCGGTTCGGCCATCGCCTCGAGCTCGCTGGTGACCGAATGGGTCAAGGGCAAGAGCCTGGACGAAGCGCTGGCCATCAAGAACACGCAGATCGCCGAAGAACTGGCGCTGCCGCCAGTCAAGATCCACTGCTCGATCCTGGCCGAAGACGCGATCAAGGCCGCCGTCGCCGACTACAAGACCAAGCACCCGACCGCGTAAGCGCTGTAGAACTAGCTGGAGGAACCACATGGCAATCACACTGACCGAAAAAGCGGCGAAGCACGTCAACCGCTACATCGAGCGCCGCGGCAAGGGCCTCGGGCTGCGTTTCGGCGTGCGCACCACCGGCTGCTCCGGCCTGGCCTACAAGCTGGAGTACGTCGACGAAGCGGCGGATGAGGACAACGTGTTCGAATCGTTCGGCGTGAAGGTCTTCGTCGACCCGAAAAGCCTGCCCTACATCGACGGCACCGAACTCGACTTCGCCCGCGAGGGCCTGAACGAAGGCTTCCGCTTCAACAACCCGAACGTCAAGGACAATTGCGGTTGCGGCGAGAGCTTCCGTATCTGATCGTCTGATGCAGAACCATTTCGAGCTGTTCCAGTTGCCGGCGCGCTTCGATGTCGATCTGAATGCGCTGGATGCGGCCTACCGCGAAGTACAGGGCCGCGTGCACCCCGACCGTTTCGTGAACGCCACCGACGCCGAGAAGCGCGTCGCGATGCAGTGGGCCACCCGCGCCAACGAAGCCTATCAAACGCTGAAGAATCCGCAGAAGCGCGCGCAGTATTTGATCGAGTTGAACGGCGTCGATTTGCAGACCGAGTCGAACACGGCGATGCCGATGGCTTTCCTGATGCAGCAGATGGAATGGCGCGAAGCGCTCGGGGACGCGCGTGCGGCCAAGGATGCGTCGGCGTTGGACGAGCTCGACGCCCAGGTGCGCGGCGAACGCAAGGCGATGCTGGCGCAGGTGGGCCGGCAGATCGATGCCGGGGAATTCCAGCAGGCGGCCGAAGGCGTGCGCGCGCTGATGTTCCTCGATAAGTTCGGCGACGAGGTGCAGTACGCGTTCGAGGCGATCGAGGCGTAAAACGAACCTTGAGTGGGCGGCAAATGCCGCCCACAAGTACAATGAGGGTTTGCTTTTGTAGGGTGGACACCTGTGTCCACGCGGTACGACGCTTGACCCACCGTGGCGCGTATAAAAATCATTCGAGACAAACCCATTTGTATTAATTCGGCACCGTCTCTGTTCACCATGTGCATCCGCGTGGACACAGGTGTCCACCCTACAAAACCGGCCATCGCGGCACAGGTCACGCACCCCAAGAATAACAACCAGGTAACAACAATGGCACTTTTGCAGATTTCCGAACCCGGCATGTCGACCGCGCCGCACCAGCACCGGCTGGCGGTGGGCATCGACCTGGGCACCACCAATTCGCTCGTCGCCACGGTGCGCAGCGGCAGCCCTGAAGTGCTGAGCGACGAAGACGGCCGCGCGCTGCTGCCGTCGATCGTGCGTTACCTGCCGAACGGCCACGCCCACATCGGCCACAAGGCGCGCGCCCACCAGACCACCGATCCGAAGAACACCGTCGTCTCGGTGAAGCGCTTCATGGGCCGCGGCCTGAAGGACATCGCCCACGCCGAGAACCTGCCGTACGATTTCGTCGACGGCGAAGGCATGGTGCAGATCAAGACGGTGGCCGGCGTGAAAAGCCCGGTCGAGACCTCGGCCCAGATCCTGGCCACGCTGCGCCAGCGCGCCGAGGATTCGCTCGGTGACGAACTGGTCGGCGCGGTCATCACCGTGCCCGCCTACTTCGACGATGCCCAGCGCCAGGCCACCAAGGACGCGGCCCAGTTGGCCGGCCTGAACGTGCTGCGCCTGCTGTCGGAGCCGACCGCCGCCGCCATCGCCTATGGTCTCGACCATGGCAAGGAAGGCGTCTACGCCGTCTACGACCTCGGCGGCGGCACCTTCGACATCTCCATCCTGAAGCTCTCGAAGGGCGTGTTCGAGGTGCTGTCCACCGGCGGCGACTCGGCCCTGGGCGGCGACGACTTCGACCACCGCCTGTTCTGCTGGATCAACGAGCAAGCCAAGCTGGCGCCGCTGTCCGACGAAGACACCGCCACCCTGATGGTCAAGGCACGCCAGGCCAAGGAACTGCTGTCGACCAACGACGAGACCACGGTCGACGCCATCCTGAACTCGGGCGAGATCGTGCACGTGACCGTCACCGCCGCGACCTTTGCCGAGATCACCAAGCACCTGGTCGCGAAGACCATGAACGCGATCCGCAAGGCCATGCGCGATGCCAACGTGTCGGTCGAAGACGTGGACGGCGTGGTGATGGTCGGCGGCGCCACGCGCATGCCGCACGTGCGCCGCGCGGTGGGCGACTACTTCCACACCATCCCGCACGCGAACATCGACCCGGACAAGGTGGTGGCGCTGGGCGCCGCGATCCAGGCGAACCTGCTGGCCGGTAACCGCGCCGAAGGCGACGACTGGCTGCTGCTGGACGTGACCCCGCTCTCGCTCGGCATCGAGACCATGGGCGGCCTGGTCGAGAAGATCATCCCGCGCAATTCGACGATCCCGTGCGCCCGCGCGCAGGAGTTCACGACCTTCAAGGATGGCCAGACGGCCCTCGCGGTGCACGTGGTGCAGGGCGAGCGCGAGCTGGTGTCGGATTGCCGCTCGCTGGCGCGCTTCGAACTGCGCGGCATTCCGCCGATGGCGGCCGGCGCGGCGCGCATTCGCGTGACCTATCAAGTAGATGCGGACGGACTGCTGTCGGTGTCGGCACGCGAAACGCGTTCGGGCGTGGAAGCGTCGATCACGGTCAAGCCGTCGTATGGCCTGGGCGACGACGAAGTGGCGCGCATGCTGCAGGATTCGTACAGCTCGGCGCAGGTCGACATGCAGATGCGCGCGCTGCGCGAAGAGCAGGTCGAGGCCGAGCGCATCTTGCTGGCGACGCAGTCGGCGCTGGATTCGGATGCCGATCTGCTCAGCGCTGACGAGCAGGACGCGGTGGCGAAGCTGGTGCATGGCGTGCGCGACGCGGTGGGGCGCTCGAACGATGCGTCGATCGAGCCGGGTTTGCGCCAGAATGGCTTGCACGACGCGGTGCAGGCGCTGGCGCATGGCACCGAGGAATTCGCCGCGCGGCGCATGGACAAGAGCGTGCGCAGCGCGCTGGCCGGGAAGTCGCTGGACGAGGTTTGATCGGTCGCGGCCGCGATGCGATACGCGGCGTTGACCGATTTGATTGGTCGCCGCCGGAATATGGAACGCGGCTATGACCGTACGGTGGGCACTCTGTGCCCACGCGAAAGCATGAGCCGCGATGACGCATTTGAAGCCGCAAACTCTGCGCATCGCCGGCAGATAGAAATGCATCGCGTTAGCGCATCGTTCCGCGTGGGCACGGAGTGCCCACCGTACGGGACCCAGCGCCACTACGCAAAAAAAACGATATAAATAATTTACGAGGTAACAAAGTGCCACAAATCGTCATCCTGCCCCACCCGACGTTCTGCCCCGACGGCGCCGTCCTGGAAGCCCCGGCCGGCAAGTCCGTCTGCGACGTCCTGCTCGACAACGACATCGAGATCGAACACGCCTGCGACCGCGTCTGCGCCTGCACCACCTGCCACGTAATCGTGCGCGAAGGGTTCGACTCGCTGAACGAACAGGAAGAAAAAGAAGAAGACATGCTCGACAAGGCCTGGGGCCTGGAGCCGAATTCGCGCCTGTCCTGCCAGGCGATCATCGCCGAGGAAGACCTGGTCGTCGAGATCCCGAAATACACCATCAACCACGCAGCCGAAAAAAACCACTGACAGGATCTGCCATGAAGTGGACCGACGTCACGAGCATCGCCGAAGCACTCTACGAACAGTATCCGGACGTCGACCCGACGACGGTGCGCTTCGTCGACCTGCACAACTGGGTCGTCGGGCTGGACGGCTTCGACGACGACCGCACGCGCGGCGGCGAGCGCGTACTGGAAGCCATTCAGGCAGCATGGATCGATGAAGCACGCTAAACAACCCAACACCAAGACCGCCGCAGCGCCCGAGTTGCCGCCGGAAGTCCGCCCAGGCCAGTCGATCGAGCTCCTCAAGGAGCTGCACATCCTCACGCGCGACGCCAAGCTGAACCAGGACAGTCGCCGCAAGCTCAAGCAGGTCTACCACCTGGTCAACTTCATCGAGCCGCTGCTGAACGACGTGCGCGCCGAGAAGGGCGCCGTCTCGCTGGTCGACCACGGCGCCGGCAAGTCCTACCTCGGCTTCATCCTGTACGACCTGTTCTTCAAGGCGCTGAAAGACGCCTCGCACATCTACGGCATCGAAACCCGCGAAGAACTGGTGGCCAAGTCCACCGAACTGGCGGCGCGCCTCGGCTTCCAGAACATGTCCTTCCTGCCGCTGTCGGTGGCCGAGTCGACCACCTCAAGCCAGCTGCCCGAAACGGTCGACGTCGTCACCGCGCTCCACGCCTGCAACACGGCGACCGACGACGCCATCGACTTTGCGTTGAAGAAAAAGGCCAAGCACATGGTGCTGGTGCCGTGCTGCCAGGCCGAAGTGGCCACCGTGCTGCGCAAGAACAAGGGCAAGGACCTGGGCAAGAGCGCGCTCACCGAAATCTGGCGCCACCCGATCCATACGCGCGAATTCGGGAGCCAGGTGACGAACGTGCTGCGCTGCCTGCAACTGGAAGCCCACGGCTACGGGGTGACGGTGACGGAACTGGTCGGCTGGGAGCACTCGATGAAGAACGAGCTGATCGTCGCCACGTACAAAAACCTGCCGCGCCGCCGTCCGAGCGAGCGCCTGCAGGAAGTGCTGGCCACGCTGGGCCTGGAAGAGATGGGCCAGCGTTTCTATACCTCGCACGTTGAGCGAGGCGAATTTCAAGCTGACCCTCAAGCAGTAACTCAAAACGACTGATAACGATGAGCGAACAACACTGGATCGACCTGCGCAGCGACACCGTCACCCAACCCTGCGACGCGATGCGCGCCGCGATGGCGGCAGCCGAAGTCGGCGACGACGTCTACGGCGACGACCCCACCGTCAACCGCCTGCAGGAGCATGCGGCGGAACTCTTCGGCTACGAGGCCGGCATGTTCGCCCCGAGCGGCACGCAGACCAACCTGATCGCGCTGATGACCCATTGCGGCCGTGGCGACGAATACCTGGTCGGCCAGGAAGCGCACACCTACAAGTACGAAGGCGGCGGCGCCGCCGTGCTGGGTTCGATCCAGCCGCAGCCGATCGCCAACCAGCCGGACGGTTCGATCGCGCTGGCCGACATCGAGGCCTACATCAAGCCCGACGACATGCACTTCGCACGCACCCGCCTGCTGGCGCTGGAAAACACCATCGGCGGCCGCGTGCTGAGCCAGGAATACATCGCTGCGGCCACCACGCTCGCGCACGTGCGCGGCCTTGCCACCCACCTCGATGGCGCGCGCATCTGCAACGCCGCCGTCAAGCAGAACATCGGCCTGCGCGAAGCGGTGCTCGGCTTCGACACCGTGTCGGTCTGCCTGTCGAAGGGCCTGGGCGCGCCGGTCGGTTCGGTGCTGCTGGGGCCGAAGGCCTTTATCGAGCAGGGCAAGCGCTGGCGCAAGATGCTGGGCGGCGGCATGCGCCAGGCCGGCGTCATCGCCGCTGCCGCGCTGTACGCGCTGGAGCACAACGTGCAGCGCCTGGCTGACGACCACGACAACGCCGCTGCGCTGGCGCGTGGCCTGTCCGAGATCGAGGCCTTGAAGGTCGGCACGCCACAGACCAACATCTTCTGGCTCGACGTGCCGGCCGCCGCCTGCGACCCGCTGCGCAAGGCACTGCTTGAAGCGGGCATCCGCGCTACGGTCGGTCCGCGCATGCGCATCGTGACCCACCTGGATGTGTCGGCTGCCGACGTCGACCGCACGATCGGCGCCTTCAAATCCTTCTTCAAGAACTGGCAGGCGTAATGATTGAACAGAAGTCCGCGGAAGGCATCCGCCTGGCCAAGCGCGTGGCCGAACTGGTGCCGTGCTCGCGCGCCGAGGCCGAGCGCTACATCGCCGGCGGCTGGGTCAGCGTCGACGGCGTGGTGCAGGAAGACCCGGCCACGCGCGTGAACCCGGGCCAGCAGGTCGTGCTGCTGCCGAACGCCCGCGCCGAAGAGCCGGCGCCGGTAACGATCCTGCTGCACAAGCCCTCGGGCGCGAATGCCGGTGTCGGCATGCGTGGCGCGAATGCGCTGGAATGCGTGACGGCCGAATCGCTGGTGGCCACGCATGGCGCGCTGCGCTTCCTGAAGCGCCACCTGGCGCGCCTGACCCTGTGCACGCCGCTGGAAACCGATGCCAGCGGCCTGGTCGTCTACACCCAGGACTTCCGCGTGGCGCGCAAGCTGGTCGACGATGCGGTGCGTGTGGAATACGAATACGTGGCCGAGGTCGACGGCGGCATCAAGGACGGCGGCCTGGCGCTGCTGAACCATGGCTTGACCTTCAACCGTAAGCCGATCGCGCCGATGAAGGTCAGCTGGCAGAGCGAAGGGCGCCTGCGCTTTGCGGCCAAGGGCGTGGTGCCGGGGCAGATCGAGCACATGTGTGCGGAAGTCGGCCTGACGCTGACGGAACTGAAGCGCCTGCGCGTGGGGCGCATGCCGATGGCGGGGCTGGCTGAAGGGCAGTGGCGCTATCTGGCGGAGTATGAGCGGTTCTGATCAGCGATAGCGACTTCGGTCGCTTTTGTGGTTTTCAGCGGTACCATTCCGCGTGGGCACAGGTGCCCACCCTACAAAACCTGATTCCCGCCATCCGCCGGTCGATCCGTCGACCTGCGTGCCGTGAACTGGTGGGTTCGAGAACCCACCCTACCGCTGCGGCATCAACCACGCGTCCCGGCGCCGCAATCCGCTTTGATCTGCCTCAGCACTTCACCCAAAAGAAATAGACTCACGTAATTGATTGAATTAACTTCAGTCAATGCGCTGTGACGTTTGTTGTTCCTGTTGATATCCGTGCTGGCGCGATCGTTAAAACCGGCATCTGTGAAGCGGGCGGAACCGAGTATGAAAACGCAATGCAAAGCTGCATCGTTTTGCCTGGTCCTGGCGGCGGTCGTCCTTGCCGTCCATCGCGAACCGATTGCCTTGCTGGCGGCGTCGATGGCGCTGCACCTGTATGCGCTCACCACCTGGCGCGCAAACTGGTATGAGGGTGATCCGGTCGGCTCCTGGACCAGCCTGCTCACGCGCCGCTACCAGGTCACGCTCGGCGGCGTCCTGTGCGCCATGGCCGGCATGCTGCTGCTGGTTGGCTACTTCGCCTGGGCCTTCTGGGCCTTCTGAACCTTCTGAACCTTCTGCGCCTTCGGCAACGCGATCAGGCGCGTGCCTGCGATCCGGTCGTGCAGGAACTGGCGGTCCTTGTCGAGAAAGGCCGTCAGCGCCCAGGCCACCATGCCGGCCGTCAGCAGGATCGCCCATTCCTTCAGGTGATGAAAATCGAGCAGGGCGCCGATGGCCAGCGCCGGCGCGAACCAGCCCCAGGCCAGCAGGTAGCGGATCGCCGCATTCCTGAACGGCACCTTGGCGTGCCCCACCTTGACTACCTTGATGCGCCAGGTCTTCATGGCCAGCGTAAAGCCGGCGCCGCTCCAGGCATGCACGAAATAGGCGGCGGTAACCAGGAACAGAAAGACCATCAGCCCGGCGCGGTAGGCCGGTTCCTGGCGGTTGCCCGTGGCGAAGATGAAGATGAAAACGGCAAGCGCCTCGACGGCGGTAAGCAGGAAAGCCTCGTACACCATCGCGATCAGGCGACGCTTGACGGTGGGCGTGCCGATCGCGGATGGATTAGCCGTTTGCATTCGATACGCTGGAAGTGGTTGCGGGTTGGACGCTCGTGCCGGGCGCGGTTATAGCCGGCGCGGCCGGCGAGGTGGGCGCCGGCGCCGCCGGTTCGGCCGGCGCCGGAACGGAAGGAGCGGGGGCGGGAACAGGTGCCGGTGCTGGTGCCGGCTGCGTGGCTGGCTGCATGAGCGGCTGCGTGAGCGCCGGCGCGTTCGGCAGCGTGCCCGGCGCATGCAGCGAGATACAGGACGCGCCGCGGCGGGTGGTGCCGGGCGGGCAGCTGGTCGGGGTCACGATGGTCGGCTCCGACGGCGTCGGGGCGGCATCGGGCTTGCGCACCGGCGTGCGCGCCAGGCGCCGCTTCTGGTCGGTGCTCAGCTGCTTGTAGCTTTCCCAACTGGCGGCCTTTTCGCCCGGTGCGAGTTTGCGTACCTTGCTATAGTTTTCGCGCGCCAGGTTGCGTTCTTCCGGCGTCAGGCGGATCCACTGGCGCATGCGCTCGTGCACGCGGCCCTGTTCTTCCGGGTTCATCGAGGCGAAGCGGCGCGACATCTCCAGCCATTTGCGCTTGCGCGCGCCATCCATCTCATCCCACTCGGCCTGCAGCGGCCCCAGCGCCAGCTGCTGGGCGCGGGTCAGGTCGCGCCACAGGGGTTTGTCGAGGATCAGGGGGCCGCCCTTGCCGGCGTTCGCCGCGGCGCCGGCGCTTGCCGCGACGCCGGCCGACGCCGTGTCAGGGGAGACGATGCTCCATCGTTCGGAAATGGCCCAGGCCGCGATGATGGCCACCGCCACCGCTGCGACTGCAATCCAGGCGCGGCGGGGTTTGGAGGTGCGTGTCGTCATTGGCGGCGCTGTTGCGACTCCACGTAGGCATTGAAGCCGTGGTCGAGGTAAGCGGTCAGCGGCAGTTCGTCGGCCAGCACGGCGGCGTCGAGTTCGGCCAGTTCGGCAATCTGCTGCTGTTGTTCATATTGATACACGCCGCCCAGGCCGACGACCAGGGCCAGCAGCGGCACCGCGACCGCCAGGCGGCCCAGCGCGGCATTCGAAAACAGCGAATCGACATCGAACCAGCTGCGGCGCCAGTCTTTTTTCGCGAATGGCACGGTGCTTGCGGCATCCGGCTTCTTGCGCGACAGCGCCAGCGCGCGTGCGGCGGCCAGGCGCTCGGTGGTGGAAGCCGGCAGCGCGTCGAGATTCTCGTTCAAGGCGTGGCGCAGCTTGTACGCCAGGTTGATGTCGTCGGTATTCATAGTTTAATTCCCTTGGCCCGCAGGGCATCGGCAAGCGCATGTGTCGCGCGCGAGCAGTGCGTTTTGACGCTGCCCTCGGAACAGCCCATCGCTAAGGCCGTTTCGGCCACGTCCATATCCTGCCAGTAACGCATAAGGAAGGCTTCGCGTTGACGCGTTGGGAGCTTTTGTATTTCCGCTTCGATCAGGCGCAAGGTTTGTGCCCGCTCGACCTGGTCCATGCTCGACTCTGCCGCGGCCGACCCTTCTTCCGCCTCGTACGAATTGAGTATATCAAAGTCCTCATCGCCCTCATCCTTGCGGCCGAAGCCCGAGAAGAGGCTGACCCAGGTGTTGCGCACCTTTTCGCGGCGGAAGTAATCGAGGATGGTGTTTTGCAGGATGCGCTGGAACAGCATCGGCAGTTCGGCGGGCGGCTTGTCGCCGTATTTCTCGGCGAGCTTGATCATCGCGTCCTGCACGATGTCGAGCGCGGCCTCGTCCTTGCGCACGGCGTACACGGCTTGCTTGAAAGCGCGCCGTTCGACATTCTCGAGGAAGTCGTTGAGTTCTTTGTCTGTCGCCATGCGTTGAAAGGGGGTGATGCGCGCAGGTACTTGGCCTGTGCTTTATGGAAAACTGTCGAATCCTAGCAAAAAACCACCGGCTATGCACCGGAATTGCTCAGTCCGGCCCTTTTGCGGCGCGCGACGCGGCGGTCAAAAACTGCATGACGATAGTCGAAATGATTCGTTGTCGCGCCAAGAGGGCGTGGCTAAGCTGAGTTGAACGATTATTCATCTTGACTGCCATGCCACTCGATACCACCCAGCGCCAGGACTTCGACATCCGGCCCCTGAATGCCCCGCTCGGCGCCGAAGTCCTCGGCCTTGACCTATCCCGCCCGATCAGCACCGCCGACCTGGCGCGCGTGCACCGCGCCCATCTCGACCACCACGTGCTGGTGTTCCGCGATACGAACATTACGCCGGCCCAGCAGGTGGAATTCAGCCGCCGCTTCGGAGAACTGCAGATCCACGTGCTGCGCCAGTTCCAACTGGCCGGCCACCCGGAAGTGCTGGTCATCTCGAACATCCGCGAGAACGGCGAACCGATCGGCCTGGGTGATGCCGGCCACCTGTGGCATTCGGACCTGTCATATAAAGCCACGCCCAGCCTGGGCTCGATGCTGCACGCGCAGGAACTGCCGGCGGAGGGTGGCGACACCCTGTTCGCCAACCAGCACTTGGCCTGGGACACGCTGCCCGGCTGGCTGAAGCGCGAAGTCGAACATGCCCAGGCCGAGCACAGCTACCTGGCGCGCTACGAAGATCTGCGCAAGCTGAACCCCTGGCGGCCCAAGCTCACCCAAGCCCAGATCGACGAAGTGGTGCCGGTGCGCCACCCGGTGGTGCGTACCCATCCGGAAACCGGGCGCCGCGCGCTGTTCGTCAGCGAGCATTTCACCACGCGCATCGTCGGCATCGAGGAGGACCGCAGCCGCGAACTGCTGGCGGCCCTGTTCGAGCACGGCACCCGGCCCGAGTTCATCTACCGCCACCAATGGAAAGCCGGGGACATGGTGTTCTGGGATAACCGTTCGCTGATGCACCTGGCCGCCGGCTGCCCGCCGGACCAGCGCCGCAAGCTGTACCGCACGACCATCGCGGGCGACGTCCCGTTCTGACCAGGAGAATTCATGAAGCGCTTGACCAAGTTTGCCGCCGTGCTGGCGGCCCTGTCCCTGGTCGCATCCGCATCGGCCCATGCCGAAGGCAAGATCCGCATCGCCGAGCAGTTCGGCGTGGTCTATTTGCTGCTGAACGTGGCGCAAGACGGGAAGCTGATCGAAAAGCACGGCAAGAAGCAGGGTGTCGACATCGACGTCGACTGGATCAAATTGTCCGGCGGCGCGGCCACCAACGATGCGCTGCTGTCGAATTCGGTCGACGTGGTCGGCGCCGGCCTCGGCCCCTTGCTCACGGTCTGGGACCGCACGGCCGGCAAGCAGAACGTGCGCGCCGTGGCTTCGCTCGGCAGCTTTCCTTATTACCTGATCAGCACCAACCCGGCCGTGAAGTCGATTGCCGACTTCGGACCGAAAGACCGCATCGCGCTGCCGGCGGTGACGGTGTCGGTGCAGGCGCGCATCCTGCAGATGGCCGCCGCCAAGCAGTGGGGCGAAGCCCAGTTCCGCAAGCTCGATCCGCTGACCCAGGCGCTGCCGCATCCGGATGCCACCGCCGCCGTCATCGCTGGCAAGACCGAAATCAACGCCCACTTCGCGAATCCGCCTTTCCAGGAGCAGGAGCTGGCCGGTAATCCGAACGCGAAGATCGTGCTCGATTCCTACCAGGTGCTGGGCGGGCCGAGCTCGGCCACGGTGCTGTACGCCACCGAGAAGTGGGTCAAGGAGAACCCGAAGACCTACCGCGCCTTCCTCGATGCGCTGGTGGAAGCGGCCCAGTTGGCGTCGACCAATCCGGAAGCCGCAGCGGACGCCTACCTGCGCGTGAACAAGAACAGTATCGACCGTGCGCTGCTGGTCAAGGTCATTAAGAACCCGAAGGTGCAGTTTAGCGTGGCGCCGCAGAACACGCTGGGGCTGGCGCAGTTCCTGCACCAGGTAGGCGCGATCCGCAAGAAGCCGGAAAGCTGGCGCGATTACTTCTTCGCGCATCCGGCACTGGACAAAGGGAGCTGACGTGAACACGCCCACCTTGCAAGTCGTGCAGCACGGCCCACTACTGCGTGCCGAGCACGTGACCATCGATTACGCGGGCGAGCACGGCACCGTACGCGCTACCGAGGATGTCAGTTTCGACGTGCACCGCGGCGACCGCTTCGTGCTGCTCGGGCCTTCGGGCTGCGGCAAGTCGACCTTGCTGAAGGCGGTGGGCGGTTTCATTGCGCCGCGCGCGGGCAGTTTGCGCCTGGGCGGCAAGCCGATCACGGCGCCGGGGCCGGACCGCATCGTCGTGTTCCAGGAATTCGACCAGCTGCCGCCGTGGAAGACGGTGGAGGCGAACGTGATGTTTCCGCTGCTGGCCGGGGGCATGAAGAAGCCCGAGGCACGCGAGCGGGCGCGCCACTGGCTCGGCAAGGTCGGGCTGGCGCGCTTTGCCGACGCCTATCCGCACACGCTGTCGGGCGGCATGAAGGCAAGGGTGGCAATTGCGCGGGCGCTGGCCATGCAACCGGAAATCCTGCTGATGGACGAGCCCTTCGCCGCGCTCGATGCGTTGACCCGGCGCAAGATGCAGGAAGAGTTGCAGGCGCTGTGGGAAGAGATCGGCTTCACGATGCTGTTCGTGACCCACTCGATCGAGGAAGCGCTGGTGGTGGGCAACCGCATCTTGCTGCTGTCGCCGCATCCGGGGCGTGTGCGCGCCGAATTGAATAGCCATCAGTTCGACTTGAGCAGCGCCGGCAGTGTCGAATTCCAGGCGGCGAACGAACGGATTCACCGGCTGCTGTTCGGCGATGCCGTTTCCCCATCCACTGTTTCCACACCAGCCTACGCCAGCCATCCATGAGCGCTTTCCGCGAACCTCCGATCCGTCCCGAGTACGAACTGGCCTTGCCGCTGCCCAGCCTGGGTGGCGCGCCGCTCGGACCGTCTGCGCAAGCTGTTACTGCACGTGGCTTTTCGTTTGGCGAACTGGCCTGGCTGCGCAAGGCGGCGCTGTTGCTGGTGCTGGCCGTGATCTGGGAAGCGCTGGCGCGCTGGTACGACAACGACCTGCTGCTGCCGACCGCGCTTGCCACGGGCCGCGCACTGGTGGACGGCATCGTGAGCGGAGAACTGTTCGGCTATGTGGGCGTGTCGTTCGCGGTGCTGACCCAGGGGTATTTGATGGGGATCGGCGGGGCGTTCTTGCTGACCTGGCTGGCAGTGTCGAACCGGGTGGGGCGCGAGCTGATCGAGACCCTGACCTCGATGTTCAATCCGCTGCCGGCGATTGCCTTATTGCCGCTGGCGCTGCTGTGGTTCGGGCTGGGCAAAGGCTCGCTGATCATGGTGCTGATGCATTCGGTGATGTGGCCGCTGACCTTGAATGCCTGTGCCGGTTTTCGCGCGGTACCGGAAACGCTGCGCATGGCGGGGCGGAACTATGGGCTGGGCGGGTTGCGGTTGGTGCTGCAGATTTTGATACCGGCGGCACTGCCGGCGATCCTGTCGGGGCTGAAGATTGGCTGGGCGTTTGCGTGGCGCACGCTGATTGCGGCGGAGCTGGTGTTCGGGACGACCTCGGGGCAGGGCGGGTTGGGGTGGTTCATTTTCCAGAGTCGCAATGAGCTGTTCACGGACAAGGTGTTTGCGGGGCTGGCGGCGGTAATCATCATCGGGCTGGCGGTGGAGCAGGTGGTGTTCCAAACGCTGGAGCGGGTGACGGTGAGGCGGTGGGGGATGCAACGTTAAGCAAGGTTCGCAGTGGTGGGTTCGAGAACCCACCCTACGGTTGTGGTGTGCCGACGCTGTCTCACCGCAAGAACATCGGCGAACGCATGTAGGGTGGGTTCTCGAACCCACCATTCCAAACCCCCGCAGCGCACCATCGCAGTGCACCCAATCCCACAACCGAGCACATCCTCCACTCGGCAAATTGTTTCTTTCTTTTTATCTTGACCAAAATGGTGCAACGCAGTAAGGTGTTCCTTACGCTTTGCACCCCCGAAGCTTCACTGTCATCCCTTCCGGCACACAAGGCCAGACTGTTTTGACACGCTTTCATTTGTAGGCAGTTTGCTCCAACCCGCGCCACAAGCGCGAGAGATGCGTCGAGCCGCTACAGACACTCAGCCAAACGAGTTGCGTTTTGCGTCGTTGTGAACGGTATCTGCCGATACCCGGATCGAACGTCGTGCGCGCAGAAAGAAGGGAAGCTGGAGCGCTGTGGGGCAAACCGTATTTCGTTAGGAACGAGCATCCGATCAATCTCCCTATGGGTCTTGAAAGGAACGATTCATGAATAACGAAGCATCAGGCCAGGGATCTGCCCAGATCACCGGCGCTGAAATCGTCGTCCGTTGTCTGGCCGAGGAGGGCGTCAAGCACGTCTTCGGTTACCCCGGCGGCGCAGTCCTCTACATCTACGACGCCATCTTCAACCAGGACAAGTTCCAGCACGTCCTGGTCCGCCACGAACAGGCAGCAGTGCACGCGGCCGATGCCTATTCGCGCAGCTCCAACACCGTTGGCGTTGCCATCGTCACTTCCGGTCCTGGCGTGACGAATGCCGTCACCGGCCTGTCCACCGCCTACATGGATTCGGTCCCGATGGTCGTAATTTCCGGCCAGGTGCCGAGCCACGCGATCGGCCAGGACGCCTTCCAGGAATGCGACACCGTCGGCATCACCCGCCCCGTGGTCAAGCACAACTTCCTGGTCAAGGATGTACGCGAGCTGGCCAGCACCATCAAGAAAGCCTTCTTCATCGCCCGCACCGGCCGTCCCGGTCCCGTGCTGGTCGATATTCCGAAGGACATCTCGATGCACAAGTGCGCCTACGACTACCCGCGCGAAATCGAGATGCGCTCGTACAAGCCGGTCGACAAGGGCCATGCCGGCCAGATCCGCAAGGCCGTGCAGTTGCTGCAACAGGCCGAGCGTCCGATGATCTATGCGGGCGGCGGCGTGATCCTGGCAAATGCCTCGCCCGAACTGAACCGCCTGGTCGACAAGCTCGGCGCGCCGGTCACGAACACCCTGATGGGCCTGGGCGGCTCGCGTTCGAGCAGCGAGCATTTCGTCGGCATGCCCGGCATGCACGGCACTTACGAAGCCAACATGGCGATGCAGCACTGCGATGTGCTGATTGCGATTGGCGCCCGCTTCGACGACCGTGTGATCGGCAACCCGAAGCACTTCGCCAGCCATCCGCGCAAGATCATCCACATCGACATCGATCCGTCGTCGATCTCGAAGCGGGTGAAGGTCGACATCCCGATCGTCGGCAACGTGAAGGACGTATTAACGGAATTCCTGGCCCAGCTCGACACCGCCGGCGTACGCGCGAATCCGGAAGCCTTGCGCGGCTGGTGGAAGCAGATCGACGAATGGCGCGGCCGCAACTGCCTGAAGTACGAGGATTCCGACCTCGTCATCAAGCCGCAATCGGTGGTCGAGAAACTCTGGAAGGTGACGAAAGGCGACGCCTTCATCACCTCCGACGTCGGCCAGCACCAGATGTGGGCGGCCCAGTACTACCCCTTCGACAAGCCGCGCCGCTGGATCAATTCCGGCGGCCTGGGCACGATGGGCGTGGGCCTGCCGTACGCGATGGGCGTGCAGATGGCGAACCCGGATGCGACGGTCGCCTGCGTCACCGGCGAAGGCTCGATCCAGATGTGCATCCAGGAGCTCGCCACCTGCAAGCAATACCACCTGACGCCGAAGATCATCCTGCTGAACAACCGCTTCCTCGGCATGGTGCGCCAGTGGCAGCAGATCGACTACGGTTCGCGCTATTCCGAGTCCTATATGGATTCGCTGCCGGACTTCGAGAAGCTGGCCGAGGCCTACGGCCACGTCGGCATGCGCATCGAGAAGCCGGGCGACGTCGAAGGCGCGCTGGTGGACGCATTCAACATGAAGGACCGCCTCGTGTTCATGAACTTCATCACCGACCAGAGCGAGAACGTCTGGCCGATGGTCAAGGCGGGCAAGGGCCTGTCTGAAATGCTGCTCGGCTCGGAGGACCTGTAAATGAGACATATCATCTCGGTTCTCCTGGAAAACGAAGCCGGTGCTTTGTCCCGCGTCGTTGGTTTGTTCTCCGCACGCGGCTACAACATCGAAACCCTGACCGTGGCGCCGACCGAAGACGCGACCCTGTCGCGCATGACGATTGTCACCACCGGCTCGGACGACATCATCGAGCAGATCACCAAGCACCTGAACCGCCTGATCGAGGTGGTGAAGGTGGTCGATCTCACGGAGGGCCAGCACATCGAGCGCGAGCTCATGCTGATCAAGGTGAGGGCGGTCGGCAAGGAGCGCGAGGAACTCAAGCGCACCGCCGACATTTTCCGCGGCCGCATCATCGACGTCACGGAAAAGACCTACACGATCGAACTGACCGGCGCCAAGAGCAAGCTCGACGCCTTCATCGACGCCATCGACCGCAGCTCCATCCTCGAGACCGTCCGCACCGGCGGCTCCGGCATCGGCCGCGGCGAGCGGATCCTGAAGGTCTAATTCGTCATCGGCTCTGACGGAACGGCGACCGTAAGGTGGGCACCCCGTGCCCACGCGTAACGCCCGATCCGCCACCTGCCGCACAAAGCAAACAACGCCGCCTGCACACCACCTGCGGCACAAAAGAACATCCACTTACCTGAAAAGCACTGGACAAAAAATGAAAGTTTTCTACGACAAAGACTGCGACCTCTCCCTCATCAAAGGCAAGAACGTCGCCATCATCGGCTACGGCTCGCAAGGCCACGCCCACGCACAAAACCTGTCCGAGTCCGGCATCAACGTCACCGTCGGCCTGCGCCGTGGCGGCGCTTCCTGGAACAAGGTCGAGCAAGCCGGCCTGAAGGTCGCCGAAGTCGACGAGGCCGTGAAAAACGCCGACGTCATCATGATCCTGCTCCCGGACGAAAACATCGCCCAGGTCTACAAGGAAAACGTCGAGCCGAACGCCAAGCAGGGCGCCGTGCTGGCCTTCGCCCACGGCTTCAACGTCCACTACGGCCAGGTCGTGCCGCGCGCCGACCTCGACGTCATCATGATCGCCCCGAAGGCCCCGGGCCACACCGTGCGCAACACCTATAAACAGGGCGGCGGCGTGCCGCACCTGGTCGCGGTCTACCAGGACAAATCCGGCGCGGCGCGCGACATCGCGCTGTCGTACGCGATGGCCAACGGCGGCGGCCGTGCCGGCATCATCGAGACCAACTTCCGCGAGGAGACCGAGACCGACCTCTTCGGCGAACAGGCCGTTCTGTGCGGCGGCACCGTCGAACTGATCAAGGCCGGCTTCGAGACCCTGGTGGAAGCGGGCTATGCGCCGGAGATGGCCTACTTCGAGTGCCTGCACGAGCTGAAGCTGATCGTCGACCTGATCTACGAAGGCGGCATCGCCAACATGAACTACTCGATCTCGAACAACGCCGAGTATGGCGAGTACGTGACCGGGCCGAAGGTTGTCACCTCCGCCACCAAGGACGCGATGCGCCAGTGCCTGAAGGACATCCAGACCGGCGAGTACGCGAAGAGCTTCATCCTCGAGAACAAGGCCGGCGCCCCGACGCTGATCTCGCGCCGCCGCCTGACGAGCGAGCACCAGATCGAGGAAGTCGGCGCCAAGCTGCGCGCGATGATGCCGTGGATTGCGAAGAACAAGCTGGTGGACCAGTCGAAGAACTGACCGCAAGCGCATTCTCCTGCAAGCCTTTGCATTACTTTCCAAAAAGAATTAACGGAAAGTTGCATTAACGGTAAGCTATCGGTGATGCACATTCGCATCACCGATCAAAGGAGAATCGATGTTCCGTCCAAAATTGTTCCTGCTTGCCGCCCTGGTCATGGCGGCGCATGCCCCGGTTGGCGCGCAAACCGCGCCGTCGACCTCCGGCACCCTGGTCGTTGTTTCCGCCACCGGCGAAGTGCGCGCCGCCAACGACCAGGTCACGGTCACTTTCGTCGTCGAAGAGCAGGACAAGGACAAGAAGGCGGCTGCCGCACGCGTCAACCGCAAGATGAAAGAGGGCACCGAGATCGTGCGCCGGGCCGACCCGACGGCCGAACTCAAGACCCAGGGCTACACCACGTATGCGGTCTATCCCGAGCGGCCCGAGCCGCCGCGTCCTGCAAGCCGCACGCGTACGACACCCGAGGCGCCGATCGGCTGGCGTGTCCGGCAAACGCTCCAGGTCAAGACCATGAACCTGGCCGACTTGCCGAAGACCGTCGCGGCCGGACAAAAGACGCTGGAGGTAGAGGGCCTGCAGTTCGGCGTGAGCCCCGCGGTCGAGAGACGCCTGGATGACCAGCGCATCGCCGAGACCTACCGCAACCTGAACGAGCGCATCGTCTCGATCGCCCGTGCCATGGGCCGCCAGCCGGGAGACGCCGCGCTCGAAACGGTCGACTTCGAAGGCTCCGGCAATTACACACAGCAGCGTGTCGAGGTCACGGGTTCGCGCATCCGGCGCGAAAACCTGGACATTCCGGAGCCCAGCTTCGAGCCGGGTGAAACCACGCTGCAGATGCGCCTGGTCGGGAAAGTGCGGTTCAGGTAACAATTTCACCGAATTGCAACTATCCATTACAAAATCACTCTATGACTGGAGGGGACGGTATCGTATAAGTCATGCACACATGCATTCCTTATAGGAGAAAACCGATGTCCCTTCCAAAAATGATCCTCCTGGCCAGCCTGATGATGGCGTCTCACGTTCAAGCGCAGACCGCGCCCTCGACCAGCATGCCGTCCACCGGCGGCACTACTGTGGTCGTCCCCGCCACCGGCGAAGTGCGCGCGGCCAATGACCAGGCCATCGTCAGCTTCATCGTGGAAGAGCACGACAAGGACAAGCAGGCCGCCGCCGCCCGCGTGAATCGCAAGATGAAAGAGGGCACCGAGATCGTGCGCCGTGCCGATCCGAAGGCCGAGCTCAAGACCATGGGCTATTTCACCTATCCGGTCTATCCGGAGCCGCCGGTGCAGCCGCTGCCGGCCACGCGCACGCCGGTGCAGCCGGTGCCTATCGGCTGGCGCGTCGGCCAGTACCTGGAAGTGAAGACGACCAACCTGGCCGAACTGCAAAAGACCGTCGCCTCGGCCCAGAAGGTCTTGTCGATCAATAACATCAGCTTCGGCCTCAGCCCGGCCCTGGAAAAGCGCCTGGATGACCAGCGCATCGCCGAAACCTACCGCAACCTGAACGAGCGCATCGTTTCGATCGCGCGCGCCATGGGCCGCCAGCCGGGCGACGCAACCCTGGACGTGGTCGACTTCGAAGGCTCGGGCAATTACGTGCAGAACGAAGCGCGGCCCGCGGCGCCGATGATGATGCGCGCCAAGAGCGGCATGGCCGACGAGATGCCGGAGCCGAGCTTCGAACCGGGCGAAACCACGCTGCAGATGCGCCTGGTCGGCAAGGTGAAGTTCAAGTAAACCCGCAACCGGCAGGCGTGCCGGCCAGTCCGGCCGCCTGCATGAGAACATTCCCAATAGTATCCGTTCGCTAACAAGCCGCCTGCGCCTCTATAATGCAGGGAACGGCGCTTCCAGCGCAGCTTTGAATACGGACAACTATGCCAGCCTTCCCACGACGCAAAAAAAACGGA
>DAMABW010000012.1:0-22059 GCA_031999925.1 Massilia sp.
TGCGGCAGGCGGCATCGTTCGAATTGACGACAAGGCCTTCGGCGTCGAGCACCAGCACGCCGGCCGACATGTTGGCCAGCACCGACTCCAGGTGGGCCTTGGCGCTTTGCAGCGCGGCGCGGTTGCGCTCGACGGCGCTGCGCGCCTCGAACAGCTGGCCGGTCATGGCATTGAAGGACTGGGTCAGCGTGCCGAGTTCGTCGCTCGTCTCGACGATCGGGCGCGGCGACAGGTCGCCCTCGGCCACCGCCTGCGTGCCCTCGGCCAGCACCAGCAGCGGCTGGGCCAGGTTCCCGGCGATCAGCACCGCGCTGCCGATGGCGCCGAAGATCGCCAGCAGCAGGGTCAGGGTCAGGGTGCGGATGTACATCTGCTGCAGGCCTTCGCGCGCCATCGAGCGCTGGCGGTATTCGCTGAATGCGCTCCTGAGCACTTCGGCGTTCGTGGCCAGGTTCACCGGCACCGACTGCATCATCTGCAGGTAGCGCGGCGCGGCGCCAGGCGGCTCGGGCACGGCCAGCACCACGCGCAGGCGCAGGCCGGTGGCGGCGTCGAGCGCGTTCAGGGCGTCGGGGCCAGCCTCGCGGAAGTCGAGTTCGATGCCGCCTTCGGGACGGGCGTAACCGCCCGGCATGGCGGCCTGGCGCAACATCTGCGGGGTCGGCAGGTCGGGCGTGAGGTCGGCGCGCCGGTCTTCGCTGGCGCTGGCCATCAGCTTGCCGTCGGCGTCGACCAGCATCGCGCTCTGCATGCCTTCGATGCCGTGGATCGCCTGCGACAGCGCCAGTTGGGCGCCGAAGTCGCTCTGGCCGGACAGGGTCGCCGACACGGTCAGGGCGCTCGCCACCAGGTCGGCCTGGGCTTCGTCGAGCGCGGCGCGGCCCAGGTTCAGGCCCGAGGACAAGGCGGCCTCGATCTTGACGTCGAACCAGGATTCGATCGAGTGCGAGACGAACTGCACCGACACCATGAAGATCACCAGGCCGGGCAGGATGCCGATGCCGGCGAACAGCAGCACCAGCCGCGCCATCAGGCGCGAGCCGAAGCGCTTGGCTTTATAGCGCGAATACAGGCGCCCCAGGGCCACCACCACCAGGATCAGCAGCAGGAAGGCGATGGTGGCGTTCAGCCCCAGCAGCCAGGAGTAATAGCGGTCGAAGAAGCCGGAGTTGTCGGAGGCCGAGGCGAGCAGGAACAGCAGGATCGAGACGACCGCCCCGCCGACCACCAGCGCGTAGCGCATGGCCTGTTTCACGCCTCGCTCCCTTTACTCCGCACGGTAATTGAAGGTCTTCCTGTTCGAGGCAAGGCGCCAGTCGGAATTCGAAAAGGCACTTACCTGCAAGGGCTTTTGCAGGTAGTCGCGGTCCATGAACATGCGCAGGCTGACTTCATAGGTCTCGCCGTGCTTCAGGGCGCCCTTGGGGGCGATCGACCAGCGGCCCGGACGGCGGATCTGGAACATCGCCTCGTCCAGAGTCTGGAAGGTCTGCTGGACGCTGCCCACGGCCGCCACGTAGTACTGGCGCAGCAGGACGTCGTAGGAAATGCTGACCGTGCGCTTGGCGAACACGGCGCGCTCGTCGCGCCAGTACCAGCGCGGGCGCACGAGTTCGATTTCGGTGGTGAAGTAAAGCTTGACGCCATGCTGCAGGGCGTCCTCGAGGTCGCGGCTCAGGTCGAAGGAATAGTTGGCGGCGAGGCGGTAGCCATCGTCGCCAGCCTCGATTTTTGCCATCGTGATGTCGATCCCGTCGGCCGCCTGCGCCGTTGCGCACGCGAAGACCAGCAGCAACTGGCAGGCGAGGAGGCGGAAAAATCGTAAAGTCACAGGTGGCCGGAACCTAAATTAATCGAGCGAATTGTGGAGCGTCTTACACACCCTTCTTGTGGAAGAGCGCATAGAACAGACCGTCATGATCCAGCCCGGCGCCGCTCATGGGTAGCAGCTGGCCTGGCGCATCGAGCCGGGTGGCGTCGTTGTGGCGCGCCGCGAACGCGGCCGCCTGCGCCTCCGATTCCTGGGGCCAGAGCGAACATGTCACAAACAGCAATTTACCATCGGGCCGCAACATCTGCCAAAGATTGTCGAGTATCTCCGCGGAAAGTGTTGTAAGTTGGCGCGTGTCGGTCTTGCGGCGCAGCCAGCGGATGTCGGGGTGGCGGCGCACGATGCCCGAGGCCGTGCACGGCACGTCGGCCAGGATGCGATCGTATTGCTGGCCATCCCACCAGCCTTGCGTTTGCGCCTCGGCCGCCACCAGGGCGGCTTCCAGGCCCAGGCGGCCCAGGTTGTCGCCGACGCGCTTCAGGCGCTGCGGGTCGGCGTCGACCGAGGTCAGCGCCACGTCGGCCAGCTCGAGGATGTGGCCGCTCTTGCCGCCCGGCGCCGCACAGGCGTCGAGCACGCGCATGCCGTCGCGCAGGTCGAGCAGCGGCGCGGCCAGTTGGGCGCCGGCGTCCTGTACCGACACCAGGCCGTCGTGGAAGCCGGGAATCTGGGCCACGTTCACGGCCTGCTTCAGGCGCAGCGCCTGCGGGCCGACCTGCTCGAAGGCGACGCCCTCTGCTTCCAGCCGCTGGCCGTAGGCCTCGACAGAAATCTTGCGGGTGTTCACGCGCAGCGTCAGCGGCGGATGGGTATTGCCGGCGGCGAGGATCGCTTCCCAGTCTTTCGGATAGGCGGCGCGGGTAGCGTCGATCCACCATTGCGGGTAGTTCCACTGCGCCAGCGGCTCGGCCAGCGCCTGCGGCACGAGTTGTTCGCGTTCGCGCAGGAAGCGGCGCAGCACGGCGTTCACCATCGCCTTGGCATGGGCGAAGTCCGGGTGGCTGGCGGCCGCGGTCACGGCCTGATCGACCACCGTGAAGGGTTCGTACGGCGCTTCGCCCTCGCTTGGATCGAGCAGCGCCAGCGCGCAGCACAGCAGGCCGGACAACTGCGGCGCGTCCGGCGCCTTGGTCGTCATCAGGCCGAGCAGGGTCTCGCTGCGGCCCATCTGGCGCATGCTGCGGTAGGACAGATCCTGGATCGCGCCGCGCGCCTGGGGCGTGACGCCGAAGGTCGTAAACACGTGCGCGAGGGCCTGGGGCAGCGCGGTCCCGGCGCCAACCTGGGCGATGGCATTCGATGCGCCCAGCAGGGCCAGGGCCAGCGAATCGGGCGGCAGGTTCGGCACGTAGTCGGGCTGGAACTGCTGCTTGACCTCGTAACTCGGACGCGGCAGATCCTTCGGCTGCGCGCGGGGCGGCTGTGGACGCTGCGCTTGCGGCGCGGGCCTGCCCTGCCCCGCTCCGGCCGCCCCGGCCGGCTTGGCTGCAGGCTTGGCAGCCGGCTTGCCGCCAGGCTGGGCGAACCGGGCCGCGGGATTGCCCACCTTCTTCGGCGCCGGCTTGGCGGCGCCGCCGGACTTGGGTTTGATGGTGAGCGTAGGGCGCTTGTCGGTCATGGTTACGGGTCGATACGGAAAGGCGACATTGTAATGCTTCAGCCTTTGGCCATGCTTAAACCTTGAGCGGCAGGCCCGGCGGCGGGGCGTATTCGGCGTTGCAGCAAACCAGTATAATGAATCCTTGATTGCCGTGGCCGCACGCCACCGCTCCGCGCGCACCCACCGCGCTTTGACTGCTTATTTACTGTACCCATACCCATGCTCGCCCAACAAAAACAAGCGATCGTTGCCCTGTTCCAGGCTGCCCTTGCGCCGATCGTCGCCGGCACCGATCTGACTCCGAACATCGTCCTGGAACGCCCGCGCGACCCGTCGCACGGCGACATCGCCTGCAACATCGCCATGCAACTGGCCAAGCCCCTGAAGACCAACCCGCGCGAACTGGCCACGCGCCTGGTCGCCGCCCTGCTGGCCGACCCGCAGGCCGCCGGCCTGGTCGAAGCGGCCGAGGTGGCCGGTCCCGGCTTCATCAACCTGCGCGTGGCGGCCAGCGCCAAGCAGTCGGTGGTGCGCACCGTCCTCGAGCAGGGCCAGGCCTTCGGCCGCGGCACCTCGGGCGAAGGCCACCACGCCATCATCGAATTCGTGTCGGCCAATCCGACCGGTCCGCTGCACGTCGGCCATGGCCGCCAGGCCGCGCTGGGCGACGCCCTGTCCTCGCTGTTCGAGGCGCAAGGCCACCAGGTGACCCGCGAGTTCTACTACAACGACGCCGGCGTCCAGATCGCCACCCTGGCCAGTTCGGTGCAGGCGCGCGCACGCGGCTTCAAGCCGGGCGACGCCGAGTGGCCCGAATCGGCCTACAACGGCGACTACATCCAGGATATCGCCGACGACTTCCTGGCGAAAAAGACCGTGTCCGCCAGCGACGGCGAGCCGGCCACCGCCAGCGGCGATGTCGAGGACATCGAATCGATCCGCCGCTTCGCCGTCACTTACCTGCGCAACGAGCAGGACATCGACCTGCAAGCCTTTGGCGTCAAGTTCGACAACTACTACCTCGAGTCCTCGCTGTACGCCGACGGCAAAGTGGACGAAGCTGTCCAGGCCCTGGTCGACGCCGGCGTCACCTACGAGCTCGACGGCGCGCTGTGGCTGAAGACCACCGACTACGGCGACGACAAGGACCGCGTCATGCGCAAGTCCGAAGGCGGCTTCACCTACTTCGTGCCGGACGTGGCTTACCACATGCAGAAGTTCCGCCGCGGCTTCGACCAGGCCATCAACATCCAGGGCAGCGACCACCACGGCACCATTGCCCGCGTGCGCGCCGGCCTGCAGGCGGTGAACATCGGCATCCCGCAGGGCTACCCGGACTACGTGCTGCACAAGATGGTCACCGTCATGAAGAACGGCGAAGAGGTCAAGATCTCGAAGCGCGCCGGTTCCTACGTGACCGTGCGCGACCTGATCGAATGGTCGGGCAACGGCGACATCACGCGCGGCCGCGACGCCGTGCGCTTCTTCCTCATCTCGCGCAAGGCCGACACCGAATTCGTGTTCGACGTCGACGTCGCCCTGAAGACCTCGGACGAAAACCCGGTGTATTACGTGCAGTACGCCCACGCGCGCATCTGCTCGGCCCTCGCCAACTGGGGCGGCGACGAAGCCACGCTGGCGAACGCCGATTTGTCCGTGCTTACCACGCCGCACGAAGCGAGCCTGCT
This sequence comes from Massilia sp., assembly GCA_031999925.1. GTDB lineage: Bacteria > Pseudomonadota > Gammaproteobacteria > Burkholderiales > Burkholderiaceae_D > Telluria. Next base: position 5,120 of record DAMABW010000012.1, read on the forward strand.
GTCGAAGCTGGCCGCCTACCCGGAAATGCTGGCGCGCGCCCAGGCCGAACTCGGCCCGCACCAGGTGGCCTTCTACCTGCGCGAACTGGCCGGCGAACTGCACAGCTACTACTTCGCCCACAAGTGGCTGCTCGACGACGACGAGACCCTGAAGCTGGCGCGCCTGGCACTGGCCACCGCCACCCGCCAGGTGCTGCGCAACGGCCTGGCGCTGATCGGCGTCTCGGCGCCGAACAAGATGGAACGCGCCCCAGCCGACGACCAGGACCCAGCACCAGCCGACCAACCAGCATAAGCACAGCGACCATGACCGCCACCATTCGTTTCCCTTCCCGCCAGCGCGGCAGCACCCTGACCGGCATCATCATCGGCCTGATCATCGGCCTGGGTATCGCGGTGGCGGTTGCGCTGATGATCACGAAGGGCGCCTCGCCCTTCACCGACCGCTCGAACAAGATGGGCCGCCCGGCCGATCTCGACCCGAGCCAGGCCAGCGATCCGAACAAGCCGCTGTACGGCAGCCGCGACGCCGCGCGCCAGGCCAACAAGCAGCTCACCGAACGCGAGGCCGCGAAAGCCGCCGCGCCGGCTCCGGCGCCGGCCGCCGCGACCGAAGCCGATCCGCTCGGCGAAGCCATCGCCGGCATGAGCGAAGCCGCCGAACGCAAACCGGCCGCGCCTGCCGCGGCGCCGGCGCCCGCCGCCGCACCTGCCGCGGCTGCCGCTGCGCCGAATGTCACGACGGCCACCGCCGGCGGCGACGACAAGTACGTGTACTACCTGCAGGCTGGCGCCTTCCGCGAAATGTCTGACGCCGAGAACACCCGCGCCAAGCTGGCCCTGCTCGGCTTCGAAGCCGCGATCAGCGACCGCACCAGCGACAGCGGCGTGCTGCACCGTGTGCGCCTGGGCCCGTTCAACCAGGTCGAAGCCGTGAACAAGGCGCGCGCCAAGCTGCTCGACAGCGGCATCGACGTCGCCATTGTCCGTAACCAGAAATAAGCAACCAGGAGAATTCGATGCAAGTGCTTCGCCGCCTGCTGTGCAGCGCCCTCGTCCTCGCCGGCGCCGTCGCAATCCTTCCCGCCTCCGCCGCGCCGGCCGCGCCCAAGGAAGGAGTGCAATACCAGGTCCTGCCGCAAAAGCAGGAAACCCAGGCCGGCAAGGCGGTCGAAGTCACCGAGTTCTTCGCCTATTACTGCCCGCACTGCAATGCCTTCGAACCGCTGCTGTCCGAGTGGGTGAAAAAACAGGGCAGCAACATCGTCTTCAAGCGCGTGCACGTGCCCGCCGGCGCGCGCGTGGTGCCGCAACAGCGCCTGTTCTACACGCTCGAAGCCATGGGCCTGCTCGATCAGTACCATGAAAAGGCATTCGCCGCGATTCATCAGCAGCGCCTGCGCTTCGCCGACGACGAAGAAGTGATCGACTGGGCGGCGAAATCCGGCATCAACCGCGCCCGCTTTGCCGACACCTACCGCTCGATGGGCGTGGCCGGCAAGCTGCGCCATGCCAGCGCGATGATGGAAGCCTACAAGGTCGACCACTGGCCCTTCGTGGCCATCGACGGCCGTTTCGTCACCTCGCCTTCGATGGCGAACCAGGGCAGCGCCGAAGGCCGCACCGAAACCGAACAGCAGCAGGTGGCGCTGGGTGTGATGGACGCCCTGGTTGCGAAAGCCCGCGCGGACAAGCAATGATCCTGGCGGCGGACAGGACATGACCCTGCCGGGTCGTGCGCAGCGCGTCTTCATCACCGGCGCATCGAGCGGCATCGGCGCCGCGCTGGCGCGCGAATATGCCGCGCGCGGCGCCACGCTGGGCCTGGTGGCGCGACGCGGCGAACTGCTGCTCGACCTGATCGCTTCCCTGCCCCACCCCGAACGCCACCGCAGCTATGCGCTCGACGTGCTCGACCACGCCGCCCTGGACGCGGCGGCGCGCGACTTCATGCAGGCCTGCGGCGGCGCCGACATCGTCATCGCCAGCGCCGGCATCTCGCACGGCACGCTGACCGAGCGGCTGGAGGACCTGCCGGTCTTCGGCGCGGTGTTCGCCACCAATGTGAATGCCACCGTCGCCACCTTCGCGCCCTTCATCCTGCCGATGAAGAAGCAAGCCACACCCTGCCGCCTGGTGGCGGTCGGCAGCGTGGCAGGCGTACGCGGCATGCGCGGCGCCGGCGCCTATTGCGCCTCGAAGGCCGCCGTGCACGCCTATACCGAATCGCTGCGCCTGGAACTGAAACGTTCCGCCATCCGGGTGGTTACCATCGTGCCCGGCTATATCGATACCCCCATGACCCGCAACAACCCGTTTCCCATGCCTTTCCTGATGCCTGCCGACCGCTTCGCCGCCAGGGCCGTCCGCGCCATTGCGCGCGGCGACAGCTACCGCGTGCTGCCCTGGCAGATGGGCGTCGTCGCCAAACTGCTGCGCGCCCTGCCGAATCCGGTGTTCGACCTGGTGTTTTCGCGCGCCCCGCAAAAGCCCCGCAAGGAGGCCGCATGATGGCGCCCGTAGTAACTTCCATGCATGCGGCCGGCATCGCCGCGCGCTCGCAGGCCGGCGTGGCCGTCGAAGTGGTGGAAACAACCGGCTCCACGAATGCCGATTTGCTGGCGCGCGCCGCCTCGCTTGAAGCGCCGGTACTGCTGGTGGCATGCAACCAGACCGCCGGCCGCGGCCGCGCCGGGCGCAGTTGGCTGTCTTCGAGCGAAGGCTCGCTGACCTTTTCGCTGGCCTGGAAGTTCGACGGCGGCGTGCAGCGCCTGGCCGGCCTGCCGCTGGCAATCGGTGTGGCGCTGGCCGAGACCCTCGGCACGCTCGGCGTGCAGGTCGGCCTGAAATGGCCGAACGACGTGCTGCGCGACGGCGACAAGCTCGCCGGCATCCTGATCGAAACCCAGAGCGCGCCCGATGGCGGCGTCTGGGCCGTCATCGGCATCGGCCTGAATCTGCTGATGCCCGACGAAACCGAGGCGCTGCTCGGCCGCAGCATCGCTTCCCTGCCCTGGCTGGCGCGCATGGATCGCAACGAATTGATGGCGGCCCTGCTCGACGGCCTGGCCGCGGCGCTGCGCGAGTTCGAGCGCGCCGGCTTTGCTGCCTTTTCCGCGCGCTGGAACCTGCGCCATGCCTGGCAGGGCGAAACCGTGGTCATCCTCGACGCCGGCAAGACCCTGCACGAGGGCGCCGCCGCCGGTGTCGACGACACCGGACGCCTGCTGCTCGACACGCGCGAAGGCCGTATCGCGGTGCTGGCCGGCGACGTCTCGCTGCGGGTGAAGGGCGCCTGAGATGATGCTCCTGATCGACGCCGGGAATACGCGCGTCAAGTGGGCGCTGGCGCAGGACGATGCGCAGCCGGGCGACTGGATCGCCCAGGGCGCGGCCCTCCACGACGGACTCGACGCCCTGGCCGGCGCATGGCAGGCGCACGAGGTGACGCGGGCCATCGTCTCGAACGTCGCCGGCCCCGCACTGCGCGCACGCCTGGCAGGCCTGCTCGGGCCGGTCGCGGTCGACTGGTTCGCGTCAAGCGCAGAACGCGCGGGCCTGGTCAACGGCTACCGCGAACCGGCGCGCCTGGGCTGCGACCGTTTTGCCGCCGCCATCGGCGCGCGGGCGCTGGCGCCGGGCCAGGCGCTGGTGGTGGCCACCTGCGGCACCGCGACCACGGTCGATGCGGTGACGCCCGAGGGGCGCTTCCTGGGCGGGATGATCCTGCCCGGCCTGGCCTTGATGGCCGGCGCGCTGGCCCGCAACACGGCCCAGCTGCCCGAGGCACTGCCCGCCGTCGCGCCCCCGTCCCTGTTTGCCGACAACACGAACGATGCGATCGTCTCGGGTTGCCTGTCGGCCCAGGCCGGCGCCATCGAGCGCGCTGTGGCCGGGCATGGTGGCGCGATCTGCATCCTGTCGGGCGGCGCGGCGCCGTATATCGCTCCCGCGCTCAAGGTACCGTACAAGCTGGTCGATAATATCGTGCTGGTCGGGCTGCACGCGGTGGCGCGTGCCGATGCGGCGCAGGGAGAATCGGGACATGGGAGCTGAGGCGTGCTGAAATTCGTATTCTGGGCTTTGCTGGCGGCGAACGCGCTGCTGTTCGCCTACGCCCGCGGCATGCTGGGCGGCGATGGCGAAGTGCGCGAACCGGCGCGCCTGACGAAGCAGCTGGCGCCCGACAAGCTGGTGCTGCTGTCGGGCGAACAGGCGCAGGCACTGGCGGCCGCCGCCAAGGCCGAGGAGACCGAAGCCGAGGCCGAACCTGAAGAGCCGGCGCCGGCCGCACCCGAGCCGGCCGCCCCGGCGGTGCCCGCCTATGCCTGCCTCGAAACCGAAGCCTATGCCCCGCCCGATGCGCGCCGCTTCGAGACCCGCCTGGCGCGCCTTGAGCTGGGCGCACGCCAGACCCGCCTGGCCGTGCCCTACCAGGAAGTGACCAGCCACCTGGTGTATCTGCCGCCGAACGGCGGCAAGGAAGGCGCCGAGCGCCGCGTGGCCGACCTGCGCGAGCGCGGCGTCAGCGATTACTTCGTCATGCAGGGCGATTCGCCGCTGCGCTGGGCGGTGTCGCTGGGCGCCTTCAAGACCGAGGCCTCGGCGCGCACGCTGGCGGCCGACCTGGCGAAAAAGGGCGTGCAAGGCGTGCGCGTGCTGCCGCGCGGGCCGCAGTCGAACCGCTTCGCCTACCGCTTCCGCGATATCGATGGGCCGACGCGGGCGCGCATCCTCGAGGCGGGACGGGGGATGGAAGCGACGGTTCTGCACATCTGCAGGTAGTCGGGCCGGCTGGTCGCAAGCAGCGGTGTGGTGGGTTCGAGAACCCACCCTACGAAACGAATTTGATTACCGCTTCACCACGATCGGCTTGATCCCGAGACCGGACGGCAATCCCCTTGCCGCTTCCTGCGCCGCCGCACGCGATTCGAACGGCCCGCCGTACAGGCGGTTCACCGATCCGCTCGGTACCACTTCGATCTCGCCCACCGCCAGGCCGGCATCGGCCAGCAGGCGGCTCATTTCCTGCGCCTTCTCGGCGCGGCTGAAGGAGCCGAGCTGCAGGTAGAACTGGCCGGACGCCTTGCCCGCGGCCGTTGCCGCCGCCACCGCCGGCAGCGCCTGCGCCACGGCGGCGCTGTCGGACTGCATGCGGTCTTCCAGCATCAGGGCGGCGATTTCCGGCGGAACATCGGTAGTGGACACCGCCGCAGCCGACACCGCGGCAGCGGGCACTGCCGCCTGCGCCGCCGAGGTGGCGGCGCGGCGTTCGGCGGCCAGGCGGATCTCGTCGCCCGGGAACAGGCGCTCGAGCTCGACTTCGTGGCTGCCCTTGCCGAGCAGGCCCAGTTTCAGCGCTGCGGTGTAGGAAACGTCGACCACGCGGCTGGCGTGGAACGGCCCGCGGTCGTTGATGCGCACCACCACCGAGCGGCCGGTGGCCACGTGGGTGATGCGCGCGTACGAAGGAATCGGCAGCGTCGGGTGGGCTGCCGTCATCTTGTACATGTCGTAGGGTTCGCCCGAGGACGTCTTCTGGCCATGGAACTTCACGCCGTACCAGCTTGCCACGCCCTTCTGCACGAACGGCTCGTCGTTCAGCATCGGGGTATAGGTCTGGCCGAACACGGAATACGGCCGGTTCGCCCACTTGGCATAGGGCTCGGCCCTGACCACGGCGTCGGGCGTGAATTCCAGGCCTTCCGGGATGTCGGTGCCGGGGCCGTCGTCCTTGTAGTAGCCGCCGCGGCCGGAGTTGGCCGGCGGCAGCTTGGGATTGATCGATCCCGGCTTGGCGACCTTGTGTTTCCACGGCAGCGTGCCCAGGGTCTTGTTGTCGCCTGTGGTCCCGCAGCCGGTCATCAACGCTGCCAACGCGATGACCACCGGGAGAGATCTCTGAGCGGTCATGCGCGCCATCGTCACCTTCCTTAGGTCTGCACCAGCTTGCGGTGCCTTTGTATGCTCATCAATATACCAGCGCCGAGCCCCAGGGTAATGAACGCCGTTCCGCCATAGCTCATGAAAGGCAGCGGAACCCCGACCACGGGAAGGATCCCGCTTACCATGCCCATGTTAACAAAGGCATACGTAAAGAAGATCATCGTGATCGCGCCGGCCAGCAGCCGGGAGAACAAATTCGGGGCGTTGGCCGCAATCATCATGCCGCGGCCGATCAGCAGCAGGTAAATTACCAAAAGAAATAGGTTGCCGACAAGTCCAAATTCTTCGGAATAGACCGAGAACAGGAAATCGGTGGTCTGTTCCGGCACGAATTCGAGCTGGCCCTGGGTGCCCTGGTGGTAGCCCTTGCCCGTCATGCCGCCGGAACCGATGGCGATCACCGACTGGATGATGTGGAAGCCCTTGCCCAGCGGGTCCGAGGTCGGATCGATCAGGGTCATCACCCGCTCGCGCTGGTAATCGTGCAGCATCGACCAGGCAACCGGCAGACTGGCCGCGCCCGCCACCGCCAGGCCGACCAGCATCTTCCAGGACAGCCCGGCCAGGAAGATCACGTAGAAGCCGGAAGCGCCGACCAGCAGGGCCGTGCCGAGGTCGGGCTGCCTGGCGATCAGCGTGAACGGAATGATCAGCAGCACCGCCGCCACCACGAACGACTTCCAGTCGTCGAGCCGCGCCTTTTGCTGGAAATACCAGGCGATCATCAGCGGCGTGGCGATCTTCATGATCTCCGAGGGCTGGATATCGACGCCCACGTGCAGCCAGCGGCGCGAGCCCTTCTTGATGATGCCGAACACCGCCACCGCCACCAGCAGCGTGATCCCGATCGTATACACCGGCACCGCCAGGCGCATCAGGGTCTGCGGCGGCACCAGGGCCGCCGCCCACATGACGAAGAAGGCGAGCAGGAAGTTGCGCATCTGCGCCTCGACCCGGCCCGGGAATTCGTGGCCGGCCGAGGACATGGTGATCACGCTGGTGGTGAGCAGCATGAACAGCACGATCGCCAGCGGCCAGTCGAACACGGTGAAATACGGTTTCAGGCGGCGGCTCAGCGAGCGCCGCTCGGGGTAATAGGCCATGTTATTCCTTGGTGGTGGCGGCCGCGGCCGGCGCGGCCGCGATCACGGCGGGCCTGGCCGGTGCGGCCTGTGCCGGCGCAGCCGCGGCAGGCCTGGTGGCCGCCGTCACCGGCGCTCCTGCCGCCGGCGCCGGCGGCGTCGGGCGCTTGCCGAGCAGGTAATAGTCGAGCGCCTTGCGCGCGATCGGCGCCGCCGTGCCCGCGCCGAAGCCGCCGTTCTCGACCACCAGGGCGATCGCGATCTTCGGCTTGTCGGCCGGTGCAAAGGCCGTGTACAGCGCGTTGTCGCGGTGGCGCTCGTCGATGGCATGGGCGTTGTACTTCTGGCCCTTCAGGCCGATCACCTGGGCGGTGCCGGTCTTGCCGCCCGAGATGTAGCCGGCATTCGCGAATGCGCGGCGCCCGGTACCGTAGGACTCCTGGGTCACGCCGACCATGGCGCGCTTGATGAAGTCGATGTTTTCCTGCTTCAGCGGAATGCGCCGGCTTTCCTTCGGCACCGTCAGCGTGCGCTCGCGCGTGGCGCCGTCCTCGATCAGTTTCACCAGGTGCGGCTTCATCACCACGCCGTTGTTGGCAAGGTTGGCCACCGCGTGCGCCAGCTGGATCATGGTGTAGTTGTTGAAGCCCTGGCCGATCGAGATCGAGATGGTGTCGCCGCCCACCCACTTCTGGGCCGCGCGGTTGCGCTTGAAGCGGTTCGCCTTCCATTCCTTCGACGGCAGTACGCCGGTCTTCTCGTGTTCCAGGTCGATCCCGGTAGGCGAGCCGAAGCCGAACGGCGCCAGGAAGCGCGCGATGTTATCGATGCCCATCTCGTTGCCGAGCTGGTAGTAATAGGTGTCGCAGGACTCGACGATCGAGCGGTACATGTCCACGTAACCGTGGCCGCCCGGCTTGTCGTCGTTGAAGCGGTGCCCGCCGAGCATGAAGAAGCCGGCATCGCGGATGCCCTGCTCGGGGCGGCGGAAACCGAGTTCCAGCGCCGCCAGCGACATGAAGGGCTTAAAGGTCGAGCCGGGCGGATAGGTGCCCGACAGCGGACGGTTCATCAGCGGCCGGTCGAGCGAGGTGTTCAGCTCGTTCCAGCTCTGGCTGTCGATGCCGTCGACGAACAGGTTGGGATCGAAGCCGGGACGCGACACATAGGCCAGCACGTCGCCGGTTTCCGGCTCGATGGCGACGAACGCGCCGCGCTGGTCGCCAAAGGCTTCCTCGACCACCTTCTGCAGCTCGATGTCGATCGACAGGATCAGGTTCGAGCCCGGCACCGGCGGACGGCGCGACAGCGTGCGGATCGCACGCCCGCCGGCCGAACGCTCGACTTCCTCGTAGCCGGTGGTGCCGTGCAGGTAGCGCTCGTATTTCTTCTCCAGGCCTTCCTTGCCGATGTGGTCGGTGCCGTTGTAGTTGGCGGCATCGTCGCTCTCTTCCAGCGCCGCCGCTTCCTTGGCGTTGATGCGGCCGATGTAGCCGACCACGTGCGAAGCGATTTCGCCCAGCGGGTACTGGCGGAACAGGCGCGCCTGCACCTCGACGCCCGGGAAGCGGAAGCGCTGGGCGGTGAAGCGCGCCACCTCGTCGTCGGTCAGGCGGGTGCGCAGCGGCACGCTGGCGAAACTGCGCGATTCTTCCAGCAGGCGCTTGAAGCGCTTGCGGTCCTTCGGCTCGATGCTGACGACCTTGGCCAGCTCGTCGATCACCGAGTCCAGGCTGGCCTGCAATTTCGAGGGCGTGATCTCGAGCGTGTAGGCCGAATAGTTCTGGGCCAGCACCACGCCGTTGCGGTCGACGATCAGGCCGCGGTTGGGCACGATCGGCACCAGGGCGATGCGGTTGTCCTCGGCCTGGGCCATGTAGCGGTCGTGGTGGATCACCTGCAGCCAGACCAGGCGCGCCACCAGCAGGCCGAAGCAGACGAACACCAGCACCGCCAGCGCGGTCATGCGCATGCGGAACTGGTGGATCTCGCGGTCGCTATCTTTGATTTCAGTCATCGGGCCAAACTCAGATCGGGCGGGTGTGATCCCGGTCGACGGCACGGCGCTGCGGCGCCAGCAGCAGCCAGGAAATCACCGGCCACAGGGCCACGGCCACGGCGCTTTCGACGAAGTGCAGCCAGCCGCCGAAGCGGCCGGTGGCGAACACGTGCACCAGCGACTGGATCGCCTGGGCCAGCAGCAGCAGCGGGAACACGTGCAGGGCCTGGGTCAGTACCGGGAACCACAGCACGCGGCGGTGGATCATGATCGCCACGTAGGACAGCAGCGTGTAGGCAAGCGCGTTCTCGCCCAGCAGCGAGGCGTCGTGCACGTCCATCAGAAGGCCCATGCAGAAGGCGACGCCGATGCCGACCTTGCGCGGCTGATGGATGCCCCAGAAGACCAGCACCAGTGCGACGAAATCCGGCGCGCCGATCCAGCTGCCCCAGGGCAGCAGGTTGAGCATGAAGGCGCAGGTCAGGCTGAAGGCGATGAACAGCGGGCTGACCGGCAGCAGGATGTAATGGGGACGGCTGGCTGGCATTTACGCGCCCTCCTTCGGGGTGGCCGGCTGGGCCGGCCGGTTGACGGCGGGTGCGGCGCTACGGGCCGCGCCCTGTGCAGCGGGCGTGGTGGCCGGCGCTGCGGCCGGACGCTGGCCCGCGCCTGGCGCCGTTACGGCGGGACGCCCGGCGGTGCCGGCGGCCGGCGCAGTGCCTGGCACAGCGGCCGGCGCAATGTTCGCGTTACCTGCGGCCGGATTGGCGACGCCCGGCACCTGCGGCAGGCCCGCCGTCGCGTTCGGATTGGCCGCCGCCGGCGCCTGGGCCGGCAAGGGGGTGGCGGGCAGCGGCGGCAGCGGCACCGGGTCCATCTTCGGCAGGTTGCGGCGCGCCCCGCCCTGGGCCGGCACGTGCGGCACGTCGGCCGGGCGCGGCTCGCGCGCGGCCTGCGACATCACGATCAGCAGCTGGCGGTTGCGGTCGATGCCGGCCAGCGGCTGGCACACCACGCGGCCAAAGGCGCCGGCCGCCACGCTTTCCACCTGCACCACCTTGGCCACCGCCAGGCCGGCCGGATACATGCCGTCCAGGCCCGAGGTGATCAGGACGTCGCCGACCTGGATGTCGGCATTCGGCGCCACGAAGCGCAAGTCGAGCATGCCCGAGTGGCCGCGGCCGTAGGCCACGCTGCGCAGGCCCGAGCGCAGCACCTGCACGGGAATGGCCTGGTCCTTGTCGGTCAGGAGCGTGACTTCGGACGTGAACGGGAAGACGCGGGTGATCTGGCCGACCACCCCGAGGTTGTCGATCACCGGCAGGCCGAGCTGCACGCCGTTGCTCGTGCCGCGGTCGAGCACGATGCGGCGCGTCGACGGGTCGCGCGCGTCGTACAGGATCTCGCCCATCATCGCCTGGACCGGCAAGTGTTCCCTGGCGTCGAGCAGGCGCCGCAGGTGGGCGTTCTCGGCCATCTGGAGCTGGGCCTGCTGCATCGCCTGGGCCTGGGCCACCTGCTGGCTCTTGAGCGCCACGACTTCCTTCTGCAGGCTGGCGATCGACGAAAAATAATCGCCCATGCCGTACAGGGCGTCGCGCGGCATCAGCGCGGCCATCTGCAGCGGGTAGAGCACAGTGGCGGCCACCTGGCGCGCGGCGCCGAGCAGGTGCATGCGCGCATCGACCACCAGCAGCACGATCGACACCAGCGCGAACACCGTCACCTTCACCCGCGCGGGGGCGCCCTGTTTGAAAAGCGGTGGAGGACTGTATTCCATGACTTTCGATTAAGACGGGCCTGGCCCGGATAGCCGCGTGGGCAGGCGCCCGACTGTTACGCCGTCCGCCTGCCCACGCGTGCTGTTGACCACTTTCGTGGCCGCTGCCGTGCTTTACTCGTACGAGAAGATCGAGCCGACCTTGTCGTTGTGCTCGAGCGCCATGCCCGAACCGCGCACCACGCAGGTCAGCGGGTCTTCGGCTACCAGCACCGGCAGGCCGGTTTCTTCCATCAGCAGGCGATCGAGGTCGCGCAGCAGCGCGCCGCCGCCGGTCAGCATCATGCCCTTCTCGGCGATGTCGGCGCCCAGTTCCGGCGGGGTCTGCTCGAGCGCGTTCTTGACGGCCGAGACGATGTTGTTCAGCGGGTCGGTCAGCGCTTCCAGGATCTCGTTGCTCGAGATGGTGAACGCGCGCGGGATGCCCTCGGAGAGGTTGCGGCCCTTGACTTCCATTTCCTTCACTTCCGAACCCGGGAAGGCCGAACCGATGGCCTTCTTGATCGCCTCGGCGGTCTGTTCGCCGATCAGCATGCCGTAGTTGCGGCGGATGTAGTTGACGATGGCTTCGTCGAACTTGTCGCCGCCCACGCGCACCGAGCCCTTGTAGACCATGCCGCCCAGCGAGATGATGCCGACTTCGGTGGTGCCGCCGCCGATGTCGACCACCATCGAGCCGGTCGCGTCCGAGACCGGCAGGCCGGCGCCGAGGGCCGCGGCCATCGGCTCTTCGATCAGGAATACCTGCGAGGCGCCGGCGCCGAGCGCCGATTCGCGGATCGCGCGGCGCTCGACCTGGGTCGAACCGCAAGGCACGCAGATGATGATGCGCGGCGACGGACGGAAGAACTTCGAGTCGTGCACCATGCGGATGAACTGCTTGAGCATCTCTTCGGTGACGGTGAAGTCGGCGATGACGCCGTCCTTCATCGGGCGGATCGCCTCGATGTTGCCCGGCACCTTGCCCAGCATCTGCTTGGCCTTCTTGCCGACCGCCTGGATCGTTTTCTTGCCGTTCGGGCCGCCTTGCTGGCGGATCGCCACGACCGACGGCTCGTCCAGCACGATGCCCTGGCCGCGCACATAGATCAGCGTATTGGCGGTACCCAGGTCGATGGCCAGGTCGTTCGAGAAGTAGCTGCGTAAAGAACCAAACATGTGTGTCCTGATGCGCGTTGGACGCGCCTAACAATTAATCGGGAGTGTTCTTGCCGCGTCGGCCCTGCCAGCGCCCGGCGGTCTTCGTATAGCCAGCGGGCCGCGCTCATTCGGCGCCGACCACGCATTAGCCCGCCATTCTACCTTATAATTTACCGATTAAACGCTGAAAACAGGTGGTTTTACCCCCTAGTTCCCGAAGCGAGATCGACGGTATTAGCAAGGTTTTATCGACCGTAGCACGCTGTTCAACATCGCGTGCCGCCATATCGTTATTCGCCCAACCACACTTTGAACGCGGCCCCGGCCGCGCCCTTTGCCATGTCCCTGACTCTTTCAGACGTAAAACGGATCGCCAATCTGGCCCAGCTCGATATGGACGATGCCCACGCCGAGACCGCGCTGTCCGAGCTGAACGGCATCTTCGCCCTGGCCGAACAGATGCAGGCGGTCGATACCACCGGCGTCGCGCCGCTGTCGCACCCGCTGGCCGCCATCCTGGCCCTGCCGCTGCGCCTGCGCGAAGACGTGGTCACGGAAGACAACCGCCGCGAGGCCTACCAGGAGCCGGCCCCGAAAGCCCAGGACGGCCTGTACCTGGTGCCGAAGGTGATCGAATAATTCCGCCGCTTCCACGAACAGAACACGCATATGCATAACAAGACTATCAAAGAGCTGTCGGCGCTGCTGCACGCGAAGCAGGTATCCGCCACCGAGCTGACCCGCCACTACCTGGGCCGTATCGACGCCAGCGGGCACAACGCCTTCCTGCACATCGATCCGGAACTGTCGCTGGCCCAGGCCGCCGCCGCCGACGTGCGCATCGCCGAAGGCACCGCCGGCCCGCTCACCGGCGTACCGATCGCCCACAAGGATATCTTCGTCACGCGCGGCTGGCGCACGACTGCCGGCTCGAAGATGCTGGCCAACTACGTCAGCCCCTTCGACGCCACCGTGGTCGAGCGCTTCAACAATGCCGGCATGGTCACGCTCGGCAAGGTGAACCTCGACGAATTCGCGATGGGCTCGTCGAACGAGAACTCGGCCTTCGCCCCGGTGAAGAACCCCTGGGACCTGAACGCGGTGCCGGGCGGCTCCTCGGGCGGCTCGGCCGCCGCGATCGCCGCGCGCCTGGCGCCGGCCGCCACCGCCACCGACACCGGCGGCTCGATCCGCCAGCCGGCCGCCTTCTGCGGCGTCACCGGCATCAAGCCGACCTACGGCCGCGTGTCGCGCTTCGGCATGATCGCCTTTGCCTCCTCGCTCGACCAGGGCGGCCCGATCGCCCAGACCGCCGAAGACTGCGCCCTGCTGCTCAACGAAATGGTCGGCCATGACGTGCGCGACTCGACCAGCCTGACGCCCGAGCAAGGCAACCTGCACGAGGACTTCACGCGCGAACTGAACCAGCCGCTCACCGGCCTGCGCATCGGCGTGCCGAGCGAATACTTCGGCGAAGGCCTGGCTTCCGATGTGGAACAGGCTGTCCGCGCGGCCCTCGAACAGTTCGTCAAGCTGGGCGCGACCCTGGTCGACATCTCGTTGCCGAAGACCGCGCTGTCGATCCCGACCTACTACATCATCGCGCCGGCCGAGGCTTCCTCGAACCTGTCGCGCTTCGATGGCGTGCGCTACGGCCACCGCGCGAGCGAGTACAAGGATCTGCAGGACATGTACAAGAAAACGCGCGCAGAAGGCTTCGGCCGCGAAGTCCAGCGCCGCATCATGGTCGGCACCTATGTGCTCTGCCATGGCTACTACGACGCCTACTACGTCCAGGCGCAAAAGATCCGCCGCCTGATCGCCGACGACTTCCAGGCAGCCTTTGCCGACAAGTGCGACGTGATCATGGGCCCGGTCGCCCCGACGGTGGCCTGGGACCTGGGCGACAAGGCCAACGACCCGGTCGCCAACTACCTGGCCGACATCTTCACGCTGTCGACCAGCCTGGCCGGCCTGCCGGGCATGTCGATTCCTTGCGGTTTCGGCCAGGGCGAGAAAAACGCCAAGCGTCCGGTCGGCCTGCAAATCATCGGCAACTACTTTGCCGAAGCCAAGCTGCTGAACATCGCGCACCAGTACCAGCAAGTCACCGACTGGCACCAACGGACACCAGAAAACATCTAACGTCATTATTGGCGAACACCGTAGGGTGGGCACCCCGTGCCCACGCGTGACGCATGAACGGCCTGCGGCGGCACAAACGAACAGCCCGCGCCCTCAATGCGAACCGAACAGAAAAGAGAGAACACCATGCAATGGGAAGTCGTCATCGGTCTTGAGAACCACGTCCAGCTCACGACCAACTCGAAAATCTTCAGCGGCAGCTCGATCCAGTTCGGCGCCGAGCCGAACACGCAGGCCAGCCCCGTGGACCTGGCCCTGCCGGGCGTGCTGCCCGTGATGAACAAGGGCGCCGTCGAACGCGCCATCCGCTTCGGCCTGGCAGTGGGCGCGAAGATCGCACCGCACTCGGTCTTCGCGCGCAAGAACTACTTCTATCCCGACCTGCCGAAGGGCTACCAGATCAGCCAGTTCGAGGAACCGGTGGTCCAGGGCGGCACCATCACCTTCGGCTTTGAAAAGGATGGCAAGCTGGAGACGAAGACCGTCAACCTGACCCGGGCCCACCTGGAAGAAGACGCCGGCAAGTCGCTGCACGAAGACTACGCCGGCATGACCGGCATCGACCTGAACCGCGCCGGCACGCCGCTGCTGGAAATCGTCTCCGAGCCGGAAATGCGCAGCGCCGCCGAAGCGGTCGCCTATGCGAAAGCCCTGCACGGCCTGGTGATGTGGCTGGGCGTTTGCGACGGCAACATGCAGGAAGGCTCCTTCCGCTGCGACGTCAACGTCTCGGTGCGTCCGATGGGCCAGCAGGAATTCGGCACCCGCTGCGAGATCAAGAACCTGAACTCCTTCCGCTTCATGGAAGAGGCGATCCACTACGAGGTGCGGCGCCAGATCGAGCTGATCGAGGACGGCGGCAAGGTCCAGCAGGCCACCCGCCTGTGGGACCCGGACCGTAAGGAAACCCGCGCCATGCGCTCGAAGGAAGACGCGCAGGATTACCGCTACTTCCCCGATCCGGACCTGCCGCCGCTGACGATCTCGGAAGACTGGATCGAGCGCGTGCGCGCCGACATGCCGGAACTGCCGGCCGCGATGCGCGCGCGCTTCACCGGCGACTACGGCCTGCCGGAATACGACGCCCTGATCCTGACCGCCTCGCAAGGCATGGCCAACTACTACGAAGCCGTGGTGGCGAAAGCCGGCAAGGAGAACGCCAAGGTCATCGCCAACTGGATGATGGGCGACGTGGCGTCGACCCTGAACCGCGAAGGCGTCGAGATCACCGCCTCGCCGGTGGAAGCCTCGCAGCTGGCCCTGCTGGTCAAGCGCATCGCCGACGGCACCATCTCGAACAAGGCAGCGAAGGAAGTGTTCGCGGCGATGTGGGAAGCGAAATCGACCGACGAACACCTGGCCGACACCGTGATCGAACAGAAGGGCCTGAAGCAGATCTCGGACACGGGCGCGCTCGAAGCCATCGTCGACGAAGTGCTGGCGGCGAATGCCAAGTCGGTCGAGCAGTACCGCGCCGGCAAGGAAGCGGCGATCAACGCGCTGATCGGCCAGACCATGAAGGCCTCGAAGGGCAAGGCGAACCCGGCCCAGGTGACCGAACTGCTGAAGAAGAAACTGGCGGGTTGAAGCTTTTCGTGAACGCATAATGAATGCATAAAAAAACCGGAGCATGCTCCGGTTTTTTTTTGCACTCCACACCCGGGACTGCCTTCCTGGGCAGAACGCTCAGGCGCCCCAGGTTTCATCGAGTACCCGGCGAAACAGCCGCGACAGGCCAGGCACGACTTCGCCCTGCTCCGCCCTGGCCGGCACGAGCGCATCCAGCCGTTCCAGTTCCGTCTCGATGAAGGCATGGATCGCTGGAATCTGCGGCGACAAGCCCATCTCGGGCGCCTTGCGCTTGGCCTCCAGCAGCGTGTCGATGGCGTCGGTCAGCGCCGGTTGGTCGGACACGAGCGTCAGCAGTTTGTGGAACTCGATCGGCGCCGCTGTTCCGTATTGTTCCAGCCAGCGCACCGCAAGCAACGGCCTCAGCACATAGAAGTACTTCTTCAAAGGCACCCGTTCGGCCCGCAGGTAGCCGCGGTAGTTCGTCTTCGCCATGCTGCGGTAATGGTAGATACCGCGCTCGCAAGCGTACACCGACTCCAGCAGTGCGCGCGCGGATGGGCCGAAGCTGCCGCTGTCTTCGTACACGATGGGCGACTGTATCCACTCGACAAAGGCCGGATTCGACTTCCAGAACAGCCGCAATGCCTTGCGCAGGTCCCAGCCATTGATGTCGATCTCGTCGACGATCGGGTATTCGATCACGTCGCGCTGCTCTTCCAGACCCACGGAAAGATACCAGTCGCGCCGGTGCACGTAGATGAAGCGGGCATCGTAATCGCTGTTCGGCGAAGCGAAACCCCAGGCGCGGCTGCCCGATTCCACGGCCAGCAGTACCTTGACGTCATGCTCTTCCTCGGCGCCCCGGAGCCGGGCAAGGATTTCACCCCTGATCTCGACGGGGATCACGTCCTTCACACGCCGTAACGCGTGCGGTAGGCCGCCACTGCTTCCTTGTGTGCGCCCAGGTCCGCCCCCGCCGCTTCGTCCGACAGGTAGCTGAACAGATCGTCCAGGTTGGCGATCGAGATCACCGGAATCCCGAACTCCTGCGCCACCTGCTGCACCGCCGAGTGTTCCGACAGCGCGCCGTCCTTGCCCGAGCGTTCCATGCGGTCGAGCGCGATCAGCACGGCGGCCGGTTCGGCGCCGGCGGCGCGGATCATGTCGACCGATTCGCGCACCGAGGTGCCGGCCGAGATCACGTCGTCGACGATCACGACCTTGCCGGCCAGCCTGGCGCCGACGATGGTGCCGCCTTCGCCGTGGTCCTTGGCTT
>DAMABW010000012.1:22069-28110 GCA_031999925.1 Massilia sp.
CTTCCTTGCGGTTGTAGGCGAAGGCGGTGTTGCGGCCCTTGGCGGCGAGCGCCACGGCGGTGGCCGACGCCAGGGTGATGCCCTTGTAGGCCGGGCCGAACAGCATGTCGAATTCGACACCGGAGTCGAGCAGGGTCTGGGCATAGAACCCGGCCAGGCGGCCGAGCGTGGCGCCGTCGTGGAACAGGCCGGCGTTGAAGAAATAAGGCGAGAGGCGCCCGGCCTTGGTCGTAAATTCACCGAATCGAAGGACTTCGGTCTCGACTGAAAACGCAATAAACTCCTGGCGCAGATTGCTCACGCTGTTCTCCTGAATGCGAAAACAGCTATTGTAATCCGCGCCGCGCCGGCTGCGGCCGGCAGCCGGTTAAATCAGGATGCCGCGGCCAGTTGCGCTACCTGCTCGGGGCCGATCGGCTTGACCAGGTGCTGCGCGAAACCGGCCTGCTCGCTGCGCAGGCGGTCGCCTTCCTGCCCATAGCCGGACAGGGCCACCATGCGGCAGGGATGGGTTCCCAGCACGCCGCGCAGGCGCGTGGCCAACTCGTAGCCGTCCATGCCCGGCAGGCCGATGTCGAGCACGGCAAGATCAGGGCGCAGGCGCTGCGCCGCCTCCAGTGCGGCGAGCGGATCGTGGAATACCGCGACCCGGTGCCCATGCGCCGTCAACAGCTGGCCGAGCAGGTCGGCCGCATCGGCGTTGTCGTCGACCACCATGATGCGCTGGCCGCCCGCCGCGGGCGCCGGCTCCTCGGCCGGCTCGGTGGCGTCGAGGGCAGCGCCGCCGCTCTTCAACGGCAGGCAGACCACGAACTCGCTGCCCTGCCCCAGCCCTGCGCTGTGCGCCTCGACTTCGCCGCCGTGCAGTTCGACGATGTTGCGCACCAGCGCCAGCCCGATGCCCAGGCCCCCTTCGATGCGGTCGACGCTGCGTTTGCCCTGGAAGAACAGGCCGAACACCTGCTCCAGCATCTCCGGCGCCAGGCCGATGCCGTTGTCGGCCACGCCGATGCGCAGCCAGCCGGGGTTGCCGCGCCGCGCCTGCAATTTCACCTCGCCGCCCGGCTCGGTGTAGCGCGCAGCGTTCGTCAGCAGGTTCGACACCACCTGGGCCAGGCGCATCGCGTCGCCTTCCCACAGGATGCCGGGTTCGATCTCGACCGCGAGGCGATGGCCGCGCTGGGCCAGCAAGGGGCTGGCCATCTCGACCGCCTTGTTCACCGGGACCGAGACGTCGACCTGCTCGCACTTGAGTTCGAGCTGGCCGCGCGTGGCGCGCGCCACGTCGAGCAAATCGTCGACCAGGCGCACCAGGTGCTCGACCTGGCGTTCGATGATCTCGCGTTCGCGCAGCGCGGCCGATTCGCCGCGCATGCGCATCAGCTGCAGCGCGGTGACGATCGGCGACAGCGGATTGCGCAGCTCGTGGCCGAGCATGGCCAGGAATTCGTCCTTGGTGCGGTTCGCCGCCGTCAGCTCTTCCAGCAGTCCCTCGCGCTCGGCGTGGGCGCGTTCCAGGCTGCGCCGGCTGTGCACCTGTTCGGTGACGTCGGCCGCGACCAGGATCACGCCCTGCTCTTCGCCGGCGCTATGGTCGGGACGGTCGTTCAGGGGCTCGAGGCTGAGCTGCAGGTAGCGCTCGTCGAGGGCGCCACCGGCGCGCGCCAGCTCGACGCGCAATTCCGCGAGCGCGACCGGCTGCCCGCTGTGGTAAACCTGGTCGATCAGGGCGGCCATGGCGCCGCCCTTCCAGTGCGGGAAGGCGCGGCCAAAGGCCTGGCCTTCGAGGTCGCTGCGTCCGACCAGCTCGCAGAAGCGGCGGTTGGCCAGGCGCAAGCGCAGCTCCGGCCCGGTCAGCAGGGCGGTAGCGACCGGCGCGTTGAGCAGCATGCGGTCGCGCTGGGCCAGGGCGGCGTCGCGCTGGTGGCGTTCGGTGGCATCGCGCGTGAAGCAGCGCGTGTAGCGCAGCTGGCCATCCTCGAAGTAGCCGTTCGAATGGATTACCACGTGCTTGACCGAGCCATCCTTGCAGCGCAGGCGCGCCGGCTGGTCGTAAAGGGTTCCGCCCGAGGCCAGGGTAGCCAGGATGTGCTCGATGACCGGGGCGTCGACGTGGAAGTCGGCGATGTGGTGGCCGACGTATTCGTCCCAGCTGTAGCCGAGCATCTGCAGTTCGGCGCGGTTGGCCCAGACGATGGTGCCGTCGCCGGCCACGCGGTGCAGGCCTTCGGCGGCGTTCTCGACGAAGTCGGCGAATTCCTTTTCGCGCCGGCGCAGGGTCTGCTCGGCCGCCTTGCGGCGCGCGATCTCGGCTTCGAGCTGCTGGTTCTGCAACTGCGCGCTGGCCGCGCCGTGCTGGCGCATGGGTTTGTGCGTGAATGCGCTGCCCGCAGCCGGGGGCGCCGTCGGGCTGCCGCGAAACAGCGAAAAATGGTGGTCGCTGCCGAGCGCATTCCAGAGCCCCTCGAGGTCCACGGCGGCATCGTACTCGCCGCGCGCGGACAGCAGCGCCACCATCTCGGCAAACGCGTGCACCGGGCCGCCGTTCGCCCCTGCCGCCGCCAGCGCCTTGCCGACGATGGCGCGGAAGCGCCCCGCATCCGGCCGGCCGTCGAGCATGAAGGCGGCCAGTGTCGCTTCGGCGTCGAGCACGGCCAGGCGCCCTGGATACCAGCAGGAGCCGCCGTCCGCGTTGCCGAAGCCTGCCAGGCGCCGGCGCAGCTCGGCCACATGTTCCGGCGTGGCGAACAGGAGGCCGGTGCCGCCGGCGCGCAAGGCCGCATCGATGAAATCGGCGGCCTCGTCGAGCAGGGCGGTATCGCTATCGAAGAAGTGAACGGCAGGCGCAGGTCCGCCGGCGCCATGCTGCGGCGCGTCGTCGAGGCTGGTCAACACATTGGACTCCGGGGATAGTGGCAAGGGAGGCGAGCAGAGAGGTGAAGCAGGGAAATTACTTCGCATGCATACCAGTTTAACTGATTGCCCCGATGCATTTCCGGACCTTGAAAAACGGGTTACACTATTGGCCCGCCTACGTTGCGGCCAGGTCACACTTCCCCGCTTTTCCTTATTTCTCTACCAATGCCACGAATTATTTCCGCGAATCTGAACGGCATCCGTTCCGCCCACAAGAAGGGTTTTTTCAACTGGCTGGCCAAGCAGGACGCCGACTTCATCTGCGTGCAGGAACTGAAGTGCCAGGAAGCCGACATGACCGAGGAGCTGTTCAAGCCGCACGGTTACCATGGCCATTTCCACTACGCTGAAAAGAAAGGCTATTCGGGCACCGGCGTGTATAGCCGCACTGCGCCGGATAACAAGCGCATCGGCTTCGGCTGCGCCGAATTCGACGCCGAAGGCCGCTACACCCGTTGCGACTTCGGCAACCTGACCGTGATCTCGCTGTACGCGCCGTCGGGTTCGTCCTCGCCCGAACGCCAGCTGGCCAAGTTCCGCTTCATGGAAGTCTTCCTGCCGCATTTGCAGCAGCTGAAGGCCGAGGGCCGCGAAGTCGTGATCTGCGGCGACTGGAACATCGCGCACAAGGAGATCGACCTGAAGAACTGGAAGAGCAACCAGAAGAACTCGGGCTTCCTGCCGGAAGAACGCGCCTGGATGACGCGCATCTTCGACGAACTGGGCCTGGTGGACGTGCACCGCGTGGTGGCGCCGGAAGCGGCCGACTACACCTGGTGGAGCAACCGGGGGCAAGCCTGGGCCAACAACGTGGGCTGGCGCATCGACTACCACGTGGCGACGCCGGGCATCGCGGCCACGGCGCACGCGGTGTCGGTGTACAAGGACGAGCGTTTCTCGGATCACGCGCCGCTGATCATCGACTACAAGTTGTAAGTCAGCTTCAAAAACGTATCGGCCAAGAGAATTACGCTGGCCAGTCCAGCGAGCGTTCGCTATTGAACGTTCGCTGGGTTCCCGTCAGCGGATCCTCGAAACTGATCGCGCGCGCCAGCAATTGCAGCGGCGCGCTGAAATCGTCGCCCTTGCACGGCAGCGCCACCGGATAAAAGGCGTCGTTCAGGATCGGCGCGCCTAATGACGACAGGTGCAGCCGCAGCTGGTGCTTGCGCCCGGTGTGCGGATGCAGGCGATAGCGCACCACGTCGCCGCGGCGCTCGATCATCTCGATGACCGTTTCCGAATTCGGCTCGCCCGGCGCCTCTTCGCTGACGAAGAACTGCGCCGCATCCTGCATGCGGCTGCGGTAGGTGAAGGGGAATTCCCGGCCTTCGATCGGGCCGGCCAGCGCTTCGTACACCTTCTTCACCACCCGCTTCTGGAACATCGACTGGTACTTGCCGCGCGTGTCCGGGTTGTGCGAAAAGATCACCACGCCGGCCGTTTCGCGGTCCAGGCGGTGGATCGGTACCAGGTGCGGCAGTTCCAGCTGGGCTTTCAGCCGCACCAACAAGGTCTCGTGCAGGAAGCGCCCGGTCGGGATCATCGGCAGGAAGTGCGGCTTGTCGACGATGAGCAAATGCTCGTCCTGGAACAGGATGCGTTCCTTGAACGGGATCGGCGTTTCCAGCTCGTCGAGCTCGCGGTAATACCAGATGCGCATGCCCTGGCGGACATGGCTGTCCGCTTGCAGCGGCTTGCCTTGCGCATCGACGACTTCGCCGCGTTGCAAACGCGCCGCCCACGATTCCATCGACACGTCCGGAAACCGCTCGGCCAGGAAGCGCAGCATGCCGCCGGCGCGCGTCTCGGTCAGCCACAAATAGCTGGGTGCGACACCGTTGCGAACCGGCAGCGGAACATACGCATTGGCTTCTGCCTGGCGACCCATGGATTACTTCAGCGCGACGTTGGCGCGGTAGGGCGGAAGCTGGTTCACCGTCGTGCCCTTGGCGCGCGCGTACAGCGGCAGCAGCACGTTCATGTGCTTTTCCATGTCGTGGATGCGGGTGTCGCCGCCCGGGTGGGTGGACAGGAATTCCGGCGGCGCCGATTTGTTCAGCTGCGCCATCTTGCGCCACAAGACGATGCCGGCGCGCGGGTCGTAGCCGGCGCGCGCCGCGATGTCGAGGCCGACCAGGTCGGCTTCGCGTTCCTCGTCGCGCGAGAATTTCAGCACCACGCCCTGCCCCACCAGGCCGGTGACGGTGTTGGTGATGTTCGGGTCGATGCCGAAGATGGCCGAGCCGAGCGCACCGGCGCCGCGCGCCACCAGCGAGGTGATGCCGGACTTGGCCGTGCGTTCGCGGCCGTGCTCGCGCAGCGCGTGGGCGATTTCGTGGCCCATGATGGCGGCCATTTCGTCGTCGCTCAGTTTCAGCTGGTCGATGATGCCGGTGAAGAAACCGATGCGCCCGCCCGGCATGCAGAAGGCGTTCACCTGGTTCGAGTTGAACAGGTTGACTTCCCACTGCCAGTTCTTGGCCGACTGGTTCCAGCGTGGCGTATGCGGGATGATGCGCTGGGCCACGGCGCGCAGGCGTTTCACCTGAGGATCGGTGGACGCGACCAGGGCGCCCTTTTGCTGGGCCTGGGACAGCATCTCGCGGTACTGCTGGGAGGCGGCCTCGTTCATCTGCTCTTCCGGCACCAGCACGCGTACGCGCGACAGCGGCTTGACGGCAATACCGTCCTGTACGACCTTGTCCTGGGCCTGGACCGTGCCCAGCGTGCCGACACTGGCCAGCATGGCGGCGCAGAGGGCGATGTGTTTGAGTTTTTTCATGGCAATAAGTGGCGTGCTGTTTTTGTCAACAGCATCGTCGCAGAAATGTGCGGATGGGGTACGCACGATAACGACAAACGGGGGCCGGCGCAACTGTGGAGGTCACGCGGCCTTGTTGGAGCTCGCGGCCTCATCCGTACGGTGGGCACGCGGTGCCCACGCGGAAGCCGGCATCACGTTGGCCTTGTCGGGGCCGCGGGATGATCTCTTCGTTACCGTGTGCCCTGATCGATCGTTAGCGTCCAAACGCAGCCAACGCAGCGCGTCGTTCCGCGTGGGCACAGAGTGCCCACCGTGTTAGAGCAAAGTAGTAATGTCCGCTTCTAGCAAAGTAGAAATG
>DAMABW010000013.1:0-27121 GCA_031999925.1 Massilia sp.
CACGATCGACCGCGCCGGCACCATCCTCGAGTTCAATGCCTCGGCCGAGAAGATCTTCGGCTGGCGCCGCGACGAGATCGTGGGCGGGAACGTGCGCCTCCTGATGACCGAAGAGGAGCGCAACAACAGCGCAGGCCTGCTCGGTTACCTGGCCGACAGCGCCACGCCCGCGCCCAACAACGCCGAGGTCGAAGCGGTGCGCCGCGACGGCAGCCTGGTGCCGATCCGCTTCGCGGTCGGCCACGCGCCGCTGGCAGACCAGGAACTCTTCGTCTGCTTCGTCACCGACATCACCGAGCGGCGCGAGATGGTCGGGGCGCTGCGCGCCAGCGAGCAGCAGTTCCGCTCCCTGATCGGCACCATTCCCGGCATCTCCTACCGCAGCCGCATCGAAGGCACGCATCCGATGGTGTTCATCAGCGACGCCGTCGAGCGCGTGGCCGGCTATCCGGCGCGCGACTTCATCGGCGAGCCGCCGGGCACCGCGGCGCGGCGCAGCTTCGGCACCCTGATCCACGCCGCCGACCGCGTGCGCGTGTCGGAAGCCATCGAGGCCGCGCTGCGCGAGGACCGCCCCTGGCTGGTGGAATACCGCCTGCTGCATGCCGACGGCAGCACCCGCTGGCTGTGGGAAAACGGCACCGCCGTGCGCGACGACGACGGCAAGCTGGCCTGGCTCGACGGCGTGATCCTCGACATCAGCGAGCGCCGCACGATGGAAGAAGCGCTGCGCGACGCCAAGGACAACGCCGAGCAGGCCGCCGCCGCGCGCGCCACCTTCGTGGCCAACATGAGCCACGAGATCCGCACCCCGATGAACGCCATCCTCGGCTTCACAGACGTGCTGCTCGACGGCGAACTGGCCCCGGAACAGCGGCGCCATCTCGACACCGTGCGCAACGCTGGCCGCTCGCTCCTGCGCCTGCTGAACGAGATCCTCGATACCGCCAAGCTGGAAAAAGGCGCGGTCGAACTCGAGATCAACGACTTCAATTTGCTGTCGCTGATCGACGAACTGTCGTCGACGCTAGCGGCGAATGCGCGCGCCAAGGGCCTGCACGTCGACATCCACTACGATCCGGCGCTGCCGACCAACCTGCGCGGCGACGAGCTGCGTATCCGCCAGGTGCTGACCAACCTGCTCGACAACGCGATCAAGTTCACGGCCGCCGGCAGCGTGGTGCTGCGCGCCGAGCCCCAGGGCGACCAGCTGCACTTCAGCGTGAAAGACACCGGCATCGGCATCGCGCCCGAGCGCCTGGACGCCATCTTCGACCCCTTCACCCAGGCCGACGCCTCGATGACGCGGCGCTTCGGCGGCACCGGTCTCGGCACCACGATCAGCAAGCAGCTGGTCGAGCTGATGGGCGGGAAGATCTGGGCCGAGAGCACGGTCGGCGAAGGCACCACCTTCCACGTGCTGCTGCCGCTGATGGTGGCGCGCTTCGCGCCGCAGCAGGCGCGCGTGCGCACCGCCGCCGCCCTGCCGCGCCTGCGCGTGCTGGTGGCCGACGACGTGCCGCAGAACCTGGAGCTGCTGCAGCTGCTGATGGCGCGCCGCGGCCACACCATGACCGGCGCCTCGGACGGCGCCCAGGTGGTCGAGCTGGCCGCGCGCCAGGAGTTCGACCTGATCCTGATGGACTTCCAGATGCCGACCATCGACGGCCTGAGCGCCACGCGCCTGATCCGCGAACAGGCCGAGGCGGCCGGCCGCCCGCGCGTGCCGGTGATCGCCATGACCGCCAGCGTGCTGGCCGAACACCGCCGCGCCAGCGCCGAAGTCGGCATGGACGGTTTCGCCTCCAAGCCGGTCGACTGGTTCACGCTCTCGCACGAGATCGCGCGCGTGCTGGGCATCGGCTCGAACGCGGCCCAGGATGCGCCGGCTGTCGGGCGCCAGGCCTGGAACCGCATGGGCGGCGTGCACCGCTGGGGCGGCAAGGAAGACGCCTACCTGGAAGCGCTGGCCCACTTCCACGCCCAGCAGGCGCTGCTGCCGCAGTTCCTGCGCGGCTTCGCCGACGGCGCCGACTACCCGTCGCTGCGCATGCTGGCGCACAAGGCGCGCGGCGTGGCCGCCAACCTCGGCCTGGAACTGCTGAGCGATGCGCTGGCCGAGCTGGAAACCCTGGCCGAAGGCGACAAGGGCCAGCAGCTGGCCACCCTGGCCCTGCTGCCGCAGGCGCTGGACGGCGTCGATGCCGCCCACGCGGAGGTGCTGGCGCTGATCCGCACCAGCCATGTGTCCGCCGCGCCGGCGTCGCACGGCGGCGGCGAATCGGTCGACCTGGCGCGTGCGCGCCGCGCCGGCGGCCTGCTGCACGATGCGCTGGCGCGCGGCGCCCTCGACGACGCGGCCCTGGCCGGGCTGGCGGCGGCGCTGGCCGGCCACCCGGTGTCCGCGCGCGTGACGCAGGTCCAGGCGGCGCTGGCCGACTTCGATTTCGACCTCGCCCAGCAGGAGCTCGACGCCGTGCTGATCGCGCTCGAGTCCATTCCGACCTCCATTGACGATGTAACGCCACAGGAAACGATGCAATGAGCAACAACACCACCCGCCCGCTGATCCTGGCGGTTGACGACGAAGCGAGCAACCTGCAACTGCTGCGCCAGATCCTGCAGGACCACTACCGCCTGCTGTTCGCGAAAGACGGCGCCCGCGCGCTGGAACTGGCGGTCAAGGAGCGCCCCGACCTGGTGCTGCTCGACGTGATGATGCCGGGGATGAGCGGCTACGAAGTCTGCGCCGCGCTCAAGGCGAATCCGATGACGGCGCCGATCCCGGTGGTGTTCGTCACCGCCCTCACCGACACCGCCGACGAACTCGAAGGCTTCGAGGCCGGCGCCGTCGACTACATCACCAAGCCGGTCAGCCCGCCGCTGGTGCGCGCGCGCGTGCGCACTCACCTGTCGCTGGTGCGCACCGAGGAACTGAAGGCCTCGCGCCTGGCGATCGTCCAGCGCCTGGGTCTCGCCGCCGAGTACAAGGACAACGAGACCGGCCTGCACGTGATCCGCATGAGCCACTTCGCGCGCATCCTGGGCCTGGCGGCCGGCATGACCGAAGAAGAAGCCGACGATTTGCTGCACGCGGCGCCGATGCACGACGTCGGCAAGATCGGCATCCCCGACCGCATCCTGCAAAAGGCCGGTCCGCTCGATCCGGAAGAATGGAAGATCATGCAGAGCCATGCCACCATCGGCGCCGAGATCATCGGCGAGCACGAAGGCGGCATGCTCAAGCTGGCGCACGACATCGCCATGACCCACCACGAGAAGTACGACGGCAGCGGCTACCCGAACAAGCTGGTGGGCGAGCAGATCCCGCTCACCGGCCGCATCGTCGCGATCGCCGACGTGTTCGACGCCCTGACCTCGGTGCGCCCCTACAAGCGCGCCTGGAGCGAGGAAGAAGCGGTGGATTACTTGGTCCAGCAAAAGGGCAAGCACTTCGACCCGGCGCTGGTCGATCTGTTCGTGGCCCAGTTGCCGGCGATCCGCACCGTGCGCCTGCGCTGGGCGGAGAAGGTGGAAGTCGAGGCGCAGGCCGCGTAATGGCGTGACCGGCAAATCATGCAAAAAGGGGCGCACTGCGCCCCTTTTGCTTTGCCGCTGCGCCGATTACGCCGCTTATTCCGGCAGCACCGGCGGCGCCACCGGCGCAGGCGTCCGCGGCACGCCGGCATGCTTCGCCAGCACTTCGCGGTACAGCGCCGTATAGCCGGCCGCCATCTGCTCCGAGGTGAACACCTGCTCGAAACGCTGGGCCGCGCGGTAGCCCATGGTGCGCGCCATCGCGGTATCGTTCCACAGCGTGCGCATGGCTGCGCGCAGCGCCGCGGCGTCGCCCGGCGCCACCACCAGGCCGGTTTCGCCGTCGACGTTGATGTAGGTGGTGCCGGTGCCGATCTCGCAGGAGATCATCGGCTTGCCGCACATCGCCCCTTCCAGCAATGACACGCCGAATGCCTCGGAACGCAGGTGCGAGGGGAAGGCCATCGCATACGCCAGGGTCAGCAGCGCCATCTTGTCGTCTTCCTCGACCGCGCCCGTGAACAGCACGTTCTTCAGGCCCAGGCGCGCAGCCTGGGCCTTCAGGGCCGCCTCTTCCGGACCGGCGCCGACGATCACCACCGGGTAATCGGTACCGGCCACCGCATCGAGCAGCACGTGCAGGCCCTTGTAGTAGCGCAGCACGCCGACGAACAGGAAGAACTTCGGGCCGACGCGTTCGCGCCAGTAGGCCAGCTTCGCCGGATCGGGCTGCGGATAGCTGGACTGGTCCAGGCCATAGGTGATGACGCGGGTCTTGTCGGCATAGCGCGCCAGGACCGGCGACGAGGCCAGGTAGTTCGGCGAGGCGGCGACGATGGCGTCGACGCTGCGCAGGAAGCGGTGCTTCAGCGGCTGGTACAGGCGCAGCAGGTTTTTCTGGCGCACGATGTCGCTGTGGTAGCTCACCACGGTGGGCTTGCGCACGCGCGCCACGAAGTGAGCCAGGTCCATGAAGGGCCAGGGGAAGTGGTAATGCACCACGTCGGCCTCGCGCGCCAAACGCGCCAGCGCGCCGAGCGACGCGACCGAGCAGGCATTCGAGGCGATCTCGAAGTCGAGCGGCACCCGGTGCACGGTATGGCCCTCGAAGGCGATCGGCCGCAGGTTCTTCTCGCGCGACAGCGACAGCACGGTATTGGTCACGCCGAGGCGGCCGGTGCCGACGCACATCTGGCGGATCACCTGCTCGATCCCGCCGACGGTGTCGGGGTAATAGGTCTTGTAGAAATGAAGGACGCGCATGGACGTAGTGAAAAATGAACGCTGGATGCGCGGATCGTTGTTGAAGGCGGCGCCGGCGGGTCTGTTGTTGCCCGTTGCGCCGCCGTTTCTAGCTCAGTCCTCGGCCATCCAGCGCAGCGTCTCCGACAACGGCCGGGTCGGGATGGCGCCGACCGCACCGGCCAGCTTGGCGTTGTCGCCGGTGAGGGTCAGCACGTCGTTGGCACGCACGAAGGCCGGATTGACCCGGACCTCGATGCGGTAGCCGGCGATCTCCGACATCATGTCGATCACGCCGGCCAGCGAGTGGCTGCGTCCCGAACAGATGTTGAAGGCTTCGCCCGCCGGTGCGGCCGCCAGCAGGCGGCGGTAGCTCCAGGCCACCATGCGCACGTCGGAAAAGTCGCGCGCGATGGCCAGGTTGCCGAGTTCGATCTGCGGCGCCTTGCGGCGGAAGTGCGACACGATCTTCGGCAGCAGGAAGTTCTCGCTCTGGCCGCGGCCGGTGTAGTTGAAGGGCCGCGCGATGATGATCGGCAGCCGGTCCATCCACAGGCGCGCCATGTATTCCATGGCCAGCTTGCTGACGGCGTAGTCGTTGGCCGGGGCCGGCGCGACGCCTTCGTCGATGAAGGGCACGCTGGCGTTGCCGTAGATGTTGGCCGACGAGGCCAGCAGCACTGCCGACGGCGTCTTGCGCAGCGCGGCCAGGGCTTCGAGCAGGTTGCGGGTGCCGGCCACGTTGACGCGGTAGATCTGCTCGGCGTCGCCATGGCCGACAAAGGCGATGCCGGCCAGGTGCACGACCACGTCGGGCTGGACTTCCTCGACCATCGCGGCCACCGCCGCACGGTCGCACAGGTCGACCGCGAACACGCCGGGCGCCGGTTCGGCTCCCGGGCCGGACGTGCCGAACACGCGGTAGCCGGCGTCTTCCAGCTCGCGCGCCATGTATTCGCCGGTGAAGCCGCGCAGCCCGGTGACCAGGGCGCGCAGGCCTTCGCCCTCGCGCCCGACCGTGCCTGCCCCCTGCTGCGTGTTCGCGGTGCTCATGTCAGAACGAGGCGCCCTGTTCGTTGCGGCGCAGGTCGGCGTCGACCATCATCTGGCACAGCTCTTCCAGCGTGGTCTTCGGCTCCCAGCCGAGTTCGCGCTTGGCCTTTTCCGGGTTGCCGATCAGGAGATCGACTTCGGCCGGACGGTAGAACTTCGGCGACACGCGCACCACGGTCTTGCCGCTGTTGGTGCAACGCGCGGTTTCGTTCTCGGCGCTGCCGCTCCATTCGAGGTTGATGCCGGCGCCCTTGAAGGCCATGGTGACGAAGTCGCGCACGGTCTCGGTGCGGTTGGTCGCCAGCACGTAGGTGTCCGGACGGTCGGCCTGCAGCATGCGCCACATGCCTTCGACGTATTCCTTGGCGAAGCCCCAGTCGCGCTTGGCGTCCATGTTGCCCAGTTCGAGCACGTCGAGCTTGTTCAGGACGATCTTGGCGACCGAGTCGGTGATCTTGCGGGTCACGAACTCGCGGCCGCGCAGCGGCGACTCGTGGTTGAACAGGATGCCCGAGGAGCCGAAGATGTCGTAGCTCTCGCGGTAGTTGATCGTCATCCAGTGCGCGTACAGCTTGGCCACGCCATACGGGCTGCGCGGGTAGAACGGGGTGTCCTCGATCTGCGGGATGGCCTGCACCTTGCCGAACATTTCCGAGGTCGACGCCTGGTAGAAGCGGATCTTCGGGTTCACCAGGCGAATCGCCTCGAGCAGGTTGACGGCGCCCAGGCCGGTGATCGACGCGGTGGTCAGCGGCTGGTCGAAGGACACGCCGACAAAGCTTTGCGCGGCCAGGTTGTACACCTCGTCCGGCTCGGCGGTCTGGATCAGGCGCAGGCTGGAAGCCAGGTCGGTCAGGTCGTACTCGACCAGCGACAGGTTCGGATGCGCGGCGATGCCGAGTTCCTCGATGCGCCAGAAATTGGTCGAACTGGCGCGGCGGAAGGTGCCGGTGACGTGGTAGCCCTTGTCGAGCAGCAACTGCGCGAGGTAGGCGCCGTCCTGGCCGGTGATGCCGGTAACGACGGCGCGTTTTGTTGTTGTTTGCATGGTCTTGGAAGTCCGGATGAGTGCTCGGGTCGGTCAGATACTTTTATGACAACCACTTATTGTAACAGAGCCATATTCCGCTACGGCCATACGGCGACAGGACTGGCGGTCCCGGCCGCGAAATCGACCGCATTATTGCGCGAAACACCACAGCCGGCGGCCGCGCTTACGGATTGTTACGTGTTCAAGGCAAAAAAAACAGGCGAGCACGCTCGCCTGTGAGTGACCGCAAACCGCGTGTGTGCAGCCCGAACTTTTACAGGTCCGGACTGCCAAACATGGTCCAGCTTAGCGGTTCGATACGGCGTCCACCACGCACAGCGCCGTCATGTTGACGATGCGGCGCACCGTGGCCGACGGCGTCAAAATGTGCACCGGCTTGGCGCAGCCGAGCAGCACCGGGCCCACCGCGATGCCGTTGCCGGCGGCGGTTTTCAGCAGGTTGTAGGCAATGTTGGCCGAATCGATGTTCGGCATCACCACCAGGTTGGCGTCGCCCTTCAGCGTCGACTGCGGCATGATCTTCGCGCGCAGCTTCGAATCGAGCGCGGCGTCGCCGTGCATCTCGCCATCGATTTCCAGGCCCGGCGCCTTTTGCTGCACCAGGGCCAGGGTGGCGCGCATCTTTTGCGCCGATTCGCTGTCCGAGGTGCCGAAGTTTGAATGCGACACCAGCGCCACGCGCGGGGTGATGCCGAAGCGCTCCAGCTCCTCGGCCGCCATGATGGTGATCTCGGCCAGTTCCTGCGCGGTCGGGTTGTCGTTCACATGGGTGTCGACCATCGCCAACTGGCGTTCCTCGGTGATGATGAAGTTCATCGCCGCGTACACGTTGGTGCCCGCACGGCGGCCCAGCACCTTGTCGATGAAGTCGAGGTGGGTCCAGGTGGTGCCGTAGGTGCCGCAGATCATGCCGTCGGCGTCGCCCTTGTGGATCATCATGGCGCCGATCAGCGTATGGCGGCGGCGCATCGCCAGCTTGGCCATGTCGGCGGTCACGCCGCGGCGCATCACCATCTGGTGGTAGGTCTGCCAGTAGTCGCGGTAGCGCTCGTCGAAGTCGGGGTTGATGACGTCGAAGTGCTGGCCCTGCTTCAGGCGCAGGCCGAACTTCTCGATGCGCTGCTCCAGCACGGCCGGGCGGCCGACCAGGATCGGGCGCGCCAGCTTCTCGTCGACCACCACCTGCACCGCGCGCAGCACGCGCTCGTCCTCGCCCTCGGCGTAGACGATGCGCTTCAGTTCCGGCGGCGTGCTCTTCGCCACCTGGAACAGCGGCTTCATGAAGGAACCGCTGCGGTAGACGATCTGCTGCAGGCTCTCGGCATAGGCGTCGAGGTCGGCGATCGGACGCGCGGCCACGCCGCCGTCCATCGCCGCCTTGGCCACGGCCGGGGCGATGTGGGTCAGGAGGCGCGGGTCGAACGGCATCGGGATCAGGTATTCCGGGCCGAAGGACAAATTGTTGATGCCGTAGGTGGTGGCCACCACGTCCGATTGCTCGGCATGTGCCAGCGCGGCGATCGCGTGCACCACCGCGATTTCCATTTCGCGCGTGATGGTGGTCGCGCCGCAGTCCAGGGCGCCACGGAAGATGTACGGGAAGCAGAGGACGTTGTTCACCTGGTTCGGATAGTCCGAACGGCCGGTGGCGATGATGACGTCGCTGCGCACTGCCTTGGCGTCTTCCGGCAGGATTTCCGGATTCGGGTTGGCCAGGGCCAGGATGATCGGGTTGGCGGCCATCTGCGCCACCATTTCCGGCTTCAGGACGCCGCCGGCCGACAGACCGAGGAAGATGTCGGCGCCGGGAATAATGTCCGATAAGGTGCGCTGCTCGGTGTCCTGGGCGAAGCGTTCCTTGTCCGGGTCCATCAGCTCGGTGCGGCCTTTATAGACCACGCCGGCCAGGTCGGTGACGAAGATGTTCTCGATCGGGAAGCCGAGGTCGACGATCAGGTCGAGGCAGGCCAGGGCCGCGGCGCCGGCGCCGGAGACGACCAGTTTGCAATTCTTGATGTCCTTGCCGACCACCTTCAGGCCGTTCAGGATGGCGGCGCCGACGATGATCGCCGTGCCGTGCTGGTCGTCGTGGAAGACCGGGATCTTCATGCGCTCACGCAGTTTGCGCTCGATGTAGAAGCACTCCGGCGCCTTGATGTCTTCCAGGTTCACGCCGCCGAATGTCGGCTCCAGCGAGGCGATGATGTCGACCAGTTTATCGGGGTCGTTCTCGGCGATCTCGATGTCGAAGACGTCGATGGCGGCGAACTTCTTGAACAGCACGCCCTTGCCTTCCATGACCGGCTTCGAGGCCAGCGGGCCGATGTTGCCCAGGCCGAGGACGGCGGTGCCGTTCGAGATCACGGCGACCAGGTTGCCGCGCGAAGTGTATTTGTACGAAGCCGCCGGGTCCTTGACGATTTCTTCACAAGGCGCCGCGACGCCGGGCGAATAAGCCAGCGCCAGGTCGCGCTGGTTCAGCAGGCCCTTGGTCGGGGTGACGGCGATCTTGCCGGGACGGGGAAACTGGTGGTATTCGAGCGCTGCAGCACGCAGTTGTTGGCGTAATTCTTCTTTTTTATCCGATGACGAATCCATGCTATGCAGCCTTCCTGAACTAGAGGGGAACCTCCAATTTTATCAGACTGACTCTTTCTGGCGGCTACGTATTTTCCACTTCCGGGCGGTTTCATCAGCTTGCCTGATGGTAGATGCTGTCATATAAGCAAGTCTTATAGATGGCCACCGAGGCTTTATTTATAGAGTGGCAACGGTAGAATGCGCGCATGCTTTCCGAATTCGATCTCATCAAACACTACTTCCGCCGCAACCGACCGGGCCGCGCCGTGCTCGGCATCGGCGACGACTGCGCCCTGCTCGCCCCCACGCCCGGCATGCAGATGGCGATTTCGTCCGACATGCTGGTCGAAGGGCGCCACTTTTTCGCTGGCGCCGAGCCGCGCATGCTGGGGCATAAGTGCCTGGCGGTGAATTTGTCGGACCTGGCGGCGATGGGCGCGCGGCCGCTCGGCTTCACGCTGGCGCTGGCCCTGCCCGAGGCGAATCCGGACTGGCTGGAAGGCTTTTCGGCGGGGCTGTTCGCGCTGGCCGATGCCCATGACTGCGAACTGATCGGCGGCGATACGACGCGCGGGCCGCTGAACATCTGCATCACCGTGTTCGGCGAAGTCGCACCGGGGCAGGCGCTGCGGCGCGATGCGGCGCGCGCCGGCGACGACATCTGGATTTCCGGGACGCTGGGCGATGCGCGCCTGGCGCTGGCGGGGTATTGGAAGGAATATGCGCTGGGCGAGAAGGACCACCTGCTGGCGGCGGCGCGCATGCACATGCCGAGTCCGCGCGTGGCGCTGGGGCGGGCGCTGGCCGCGCTGGCGCAGCCGCCGGCGGCGCTGGACATTTCGGATGGGCTGGTGGGGGACCTGGGGCATATCCTGGCGGCGTCCGGGGTCGGCGCGACGCTGGACGTGGATGCGTTGCCGGCGGGGCCGGTCTTGGCGCGCCAGCCGCTTGAATGGCGGCGCAGGTTCACGGTGGCCGGCGGCGACGATTACGAGTTGTGTTTCGCGGCGCGGCGCGGAGACCGGGAGGCCGTGATCGCAGCCGGTGTGGCCAGCGGCACGGCGGTGACGCGGGTCGGGACCATCGATGCCGATTCCGGGTTGCGGTTCGTGGATGCGTCAGGCGCCCCGGTATCGATGCAAGTCAGCGGGTGGGACCATTTCAGCGGCAATTGATGGTCAACCGTTGTACCAATGGGTGCAGGGTGGGCTCTCGAACCCACCAAACCGTGCGCACACCACGACGTCACCCCGCCCGCGGCACCTTCCGGTCGTCATACGGCCCATGCTCCATCCAGTACTGCCGGAACGCCAAGCGCACGTTATCGCGCAACTCCGCATCGTTCCACGGTTTCGTATAGAACTTGTAGATCGCCCCGCGGTTGATCGAATCGAGCACCACGTTCACGCCCGTATAACCGGACAGGATGATCCGCATCGTGTCCGGATACATCTCCTTCACCTTGCTCAGGAACTCGGTGCCGCTCATCACCGGCATGCGCTGGTCGCACAGCACCACCTGCACCCGGTACAGCGCCAATAACTCAAAGGCCTCGGCCGGCGATGACGCCGTGAGCACCCGGTAGTTGTCGCGCCTGAACAGGCGGTGCAGCGCGCTCAGGGTGTCGGCCTCGTCGTCGACCACCAGGATGGTCTGGACGTTGCTGTCGTCGGCGGCCGGCATGTCGGGCGCGGCGCGGTTCTTGCGCACCAGCGCCGCCAACTGGGCCGCCGGCAGCGCGCGCGAGAAGTGGAAACCCTGGATCTCGTCGCAGCGGTTGCGCCGCAGGTAGGCCATCTGGGCGCGCGTCTCCACGCCTTCGGCGATCACCTGCATGTGCAGGCTGTGCGCCATGCTGATGATGGCCAGGGCGATCGCCGCGTCGTCCGGGTTGGTGACGATGTCGCGCACAAAGGCGATGTCTATTTTGAGCTTGTCGATCGGGAAGCGCTTCAGGTAAGCCAGCGAGGAGTAGCCGGTGCCGAAGTCGTCTATCGCGATGCGGATGCCGAGCGCCTTCAGGCGTTCCAGCACCTCGATGGTGCGGTCGGCGTTGCTCATCAGCGCGCTTTCGGTCAACTCCAGCTCCAGCATGCCCGGGTCGATGCCGTGGCGCTCGATCGCGCGGCGTACCACGCCTTCCAGGTCGCCCTCGACGAACTGGCGGCTCGACACGTTCACGGCCACGCGCACCTCGCGCACACCCTGCTCGTTCCACTCGGCGATCTGGCGGCAGGCCTCGTCGACGATCCAGTCGCCGATGCGCACCACCATCCCGGTTTCTTCCAGCACCGGCACGAATTCGGCCGGGTACACCAGGCCGTGGCCGGGCCGGTGCCAGCGCAGCAGCGCTTCCACGCCGGTGATGCGGCCGGTATTCAGTTCCAGCTTCGGCTGGTAGTGCAGCACGAACTGGCCGCCTTCGAGCGCGCTGCGCAGCGCCACTTCGAGGTCGAGGCGGGCCAGCACCTGCACGTTCATGCCGGCGGTGAAGAAGCGGTAGCCGTCGCGCCCCGCTTCTTTTGCGCGCACCATGGCGGTGTCGGCGTACTTCACCAGCGTGCCCGGGTCGACCGCGTCGTCCGGGTACATGGCGATGCCGATGCTGGCGGTCAGCACCGCCTGCTGCCCGCCCAGGTCGAACGGCGTGCGCAGCGCTTCGCGGATCTCGTTGGCCAGGTGCGCCGGCTCGTCCTGCTGTTCGCGCGTCATGTTCAGCACCACCGCGAATTCGTCGCCGCCCAGGCGGCCGACGGCGTCGCGCAGGTCCATCACCCGCACCAGGCGGTTGCTGACCTGGCGCAGCAACTCGTCGCCCAGGGCCGGCCCGAGCGAATCGTTGACGATCTTGAAGCGGTCGAGCGTGATGAACAGCACCGCCACGCGCCAGGTCTTGTCCTGGGCCAGTTCGATCGCTTCGCGCAGGTTCTGGAAGAACAAGGTCCGGTTCGGCAGGCCGGTCAGCGCGTCGTAGCTGGCCAGGTGTTTCAGGCGCTGCTGCGCCTGGCGCCGCTCGCTGATGTCGCGCGCCACCGCGATCAGGAGCTTGCTGCTGCCCGCTTCCTGCCACTGCCAGCTGATTTCCACCGGCACCGCGCCCTCGCCGCCGGCACGCAGCAGCTCGGTCTCGGCGATGTCGGATTCGTGGGCGGCGGCGTTGGTGTCGAGGTGGCGTTGCAGCTGGTCGGCGGTGGTCAGGCCGAGGGCCACCGGGTCGATGCGCAAGAGCGCATCGCGCGAAAAGCCGAGCATGCGGCAGGCGCCGTCGCTGACGTCCACCAGCGCCAGGCTGGCCGCGTCGATCAGGAAGATGCCGTCGGCGGTGGCGTCCATCGCGCGCCGGAAGCGCTCGAGTTCCGCCGTGCGCTCGCGCACCGTGCGTTCCAGGTTGGCGCCGTGGGCCAGCGACTCGCGGTGCATCAGGCGCACTTCGAGCAGGTTGCGGATGCGCGTCATCACCTCGACCGTGTCGAGCGGTTTGCCGATGAAGTCGCGCGCGCCAGCTTCCAGCGCGGCCAGCTTTTTATCCGGTTCGGCCGTCACCACCAGCACCGGCAGCCAGGATTCGCTTTCCAGCGGCTTCAGGGCTTCCATCACCTGGAAGCCGTCCATGTGCGGCATGTGCAGGTCGAGGATGATCAGGTCGAAGCGGTACTTCAAATGCAGGGCCACCACCTGGCGCGGGTCGGTGGTGCTGTGCACATTCTCGTAGCCGGTGGTCTTCAGCAGGTATTCGAGCAGCTGCACGTTGACCGGCTGGTCGTCGACGACCAGGACGCGGGCGCGCCGCACGTCGGTGGGCGTGATCATGTGTTGTTTCCTTTCCCGGCAGCCAGCTGGGCCAGCGTGCCGTCGATCGCTTCGTTGAACTTGTCGATGTCGACCGGTTTCGTAAGGTAGCGGAAGAAACCTGCCGCCAGGCCGCGCTCGATGTCGCCGGCCATGGCGTTCGCCGACAGGGCGATGGCCGGGATGGCGGCGGTCCGCGGGTCGCGCCGCAATTCGGCCAGCACCTCGTAGCCGCTCATGCCGGGCAGGTTAATGTCCATCAAAATGATGTCGGGATGCCGTTCGCGCACCAGCGCCAGCCCGCCCGGGCCGTCGTTGGCGGCGATCAGGTGCAAATCAAGCCGGAAGCGCACGATCTCCTCGACCAGCTTCAGGTTGGCCGGGTTGTCCTCGATGTACAGCACCAGGTGCGGGGCGCCGGCGGCGCGCTCAAGCGGCAGCGCCGCCACGCCCCCCTCGAACGCGTTGGGTCCGGCCAGCGGCGCCGTGGTGCCGAGTTCGATGGAAAACACGCTGCCCACGCCGGGGCTGCTGCTGACCTGGATCGATCCGCCCATCAGCTCCACCAGGCGGCGCGTGACCACCAGGCCGATGCCCGTGCCCTCCTGGGTGCCGGCTTCCTGGCCCAGGCGGTTGAAGGGCTGGAACAGGCTGTCGAGCTGGTCGGGGCGCAGGCCCATGCCGGTGTCCTGCACCGAGATGCGCAGGCGCCCCGGCGCGGCGCTCGCGCAGTCGAGCACCACGGCGCCGGCCTCGCGGTTGTACTTGACCGCGTTCGACAGCAGGTTCAGGAGTACCTGCTTCAGGCGCGTGCGGTCGGCCAGCAGCACCGCGTCCACCGCGTCCGGGAACAGCACGCGGATGCCGCGTCCGGCCGCCAGCGGCGCGATCATGGTGCGGCACTCTTCCAGGATCTCGCCCAGGGCCACCGGCTCCATCGACAGCGGGATCGTGCCCGACTCGACCTTGGCCAGGTCCAGGATCTCGTTGATCAGGGTCAGCAGGTGGCGCCCGGACTTCAGAATGTGGCTGGAGAATTCCTTTTTCTGCGCGTCGGTGGTCGGCAGCGCCTCGGAGGTGAGGATCTGGGCAAAGCCGAGGATGGCGTTCAGCGGCGTGCGCAGCTCGTGGCTCATCGAGGAGAGAAAAGCCGATTTCGCCTGGTTGGCGTTCCTCGCCTCGTCGATGGCGTTGGCCAGCTCGGCGTTCGCCAGCGCCAGCTGCAGGGTGCGCTCGTCGACGCGGTGTTCGAGCTGTTCGTTCAGGCGCATCACTTCCTGCTGGGCGCGCGAACGCTCCTGGGCTTCGCGCGCGATCGTCGCGTTCGAGTCTTCCAGCTCGCGCGTGCGGCTTTCGATTTCGCTGAGCATGGCGTTGAAGGAGTCGACCAGCTCGGCCGCCTCGTCGTTGCTGATGCGCGGCGCGCGGCGCGAATAGTCGCGCGTGGCCACCACGTCGTGGGCGATCTCGGTGATCGCCAGGATCGGCGCCGTGATGACGCGTCCCAGGCGCCGCATCACGAGGTAGGCAATCGCCATCGCCAGCAGGGTCGTCACGAACGCGATCGCCAGGTAATCCAGGGTGCGCGCCAGCAGGCGGTTCTCGGCGCGCAGCCAGACCGTGCCCACGGTTTCGCCGTTCTCGACCACCGGGCGGAACACCACCAGGTGGTCGCCCTCGACGCGCGCGGCCGCGTTTTCGGCGCGTGCCGGGAAGATGGCGCCGGCGCCGGCGGCCGCATACGAGGCGAACAGGCGCCCGCGGTCGTCGTAGATGGCGGCGGCGTCGACCATCGGACGGGTGCGCAACAGGGCCAGGTTTTCGCCGGCCAGGCGCGCGTCGTCGAACGCCAGGGCGGCCGAGGTCATGTGGCCGACCAGCTCGGCCTGGGTCGACAGGTCGTTGACCAGCGTGCGGTGGTAGCTGCGCAGGTCGTAGCCGATCACCAGTCCGACCGAGACCACGAGCGCGGCCAGGGTGGTGGCCATCACGACGGCAACCAGCTTCTTGCGGATCGAAGGCAGGCGGATCATGGCGCCCCGCCGATCGAGGGAGGCGCCGTGCGTACGCGCCACGCGGCCCGGATGGACAAAACCATCACGGCCGCGCCGGCCAGGCCCGGCAGCACGCGTATTGATGAAGCAGCATGGTGTGTGATCGGTTAAAAAGAACGCGGCAGTAGTCCGCCGCGATGCAGGATAGCAGTATGGAATGTCAACGTGTCGCACGGGACATTTTGCACACTGAAAGTGTGCCACTCTACCGACTCCCTTGTCGTTTGGACAGCATTGGCGTGGATTTTCCCTGCAAGTTTGCCACACCGGCGACGGCTGCCGCGCGCTAGAATGGTTCCTGCGCGGCCAGTGCTGCCGCGCCGCCGCCCGCTCCCTTTTGCCTGCGGCGCAACGTTATCGACACTGGAGGAGCCGCATGAGCAACGAAATGATCGAACTCGCCACCAAGGTCGGCGCGGCATTGCAGGCCAAGCGCCTGGTGCTGGCCACCGCCGAATCCTGCACCGGCGGCGGTGTGTCGCAGGCCATCACCGAGATCGCCGGCTCCACCGCCTGGTTCGATTGCGGCTTCGTCACCTACTCGAACAATTCCAAGACCGAACTGCTGGACGTGCCGGCCGCGCTGATCGCCCAATTCGGCTCGGTCAGCGAGGAAGTCGCCGGCGCCATGGCCGAAGGCGCGCTCTCGAACAGCAATGCCGACGTGTCGCTGTCGACCACCGGCATTGCCGGCCCCACCGGCGCGGTGCCGGGCAAGCCGGTCGGCACGGTCTGTTTCGGTTGGTCGCGCGGCGACACCACGTTCACGGAGCGCCTGGTGTTCCAGGGCGACCGCCAGGCCGTGCGCGAGCAAACCGTCATCCACGCGCTGCGCGGACTGCTGCGCTTTATTGAATAGTGCGGGCGGCGCGCCGGTTCCACCTGTCGCTGGCGGGCCTGGGCTTGCTCGCGCTCGCTCCTGCCGTGCAGGCGGCGCCGGGGCAAACGCCGCCGGTACAAACCGTCTACGCCGCCGGCGACATCGCCCGTTGCGCCCATACCGACCCGCGCTGGTCGGGTGCGGCCGATACCGCCGCCGTGGTGGCGTACGGCCTGGCCGCCGATCCGCAGGCCGTGGTGCTGACCCTGGGCGACCACACCTACCCGCGCGGCACTGCGAAGGAATTCGCCGACTGCTACGACCCGACCTGGGGCCGCTTCAAGGACCGCACCTGGCCCACGCCCGGCAACCACGAGTACTACACGAAGGGCGCCCTGCCCTACTTCGCCTATTTCGGCGCGCGTGCCGGCGGCCCGGAGCGCAGCTGGTACAGCCTGGACCTCGGCAGCTGGCGCGTGATCTCGCTCGACAGCAACCTGGCGCCCGCCTCCCATGCGGCCCAGCTCGACTGGCTGCGCGAGGAGCTGAAAAACAACCCGCGCCGCTGCACCCTCGCCTTCTGGCACCATCCGCTGTACAGTTCGGGCGGGCACGGCAGCGTGCCGAAGATGCGCGATGCCTGGGCCCTGCTGCACGCGGCCGGCGCGGAACTGGTATTGTCCGGGCACGACCACGATTACGAACGTTTCGCGCCGCAGGATGCGCACGGCAAGCGCGACCCACGCGGGATGCGCCAGTTCGTGGTCGGCACCGGCGGCGCCTTTGCCACGCCCTTCCTCCTGTTCGAGAAGCACAGCGAAACGCGCGACGCCAGCCGCAACGCCGTGCTGCGTCTGCAGCTGCGCGAGGGCGGCTACGACTGGGAATTGCTGGAAGCGACCCCACCTGGGTTGCCGAACGCATCGCCGCCCGACCATGGCAGCGCCGCCTGCCACTGACTTATACTGAATGATTCTGGAGTACCGCATGAAAACCCGACCGCTGTTTGCCGCCTCTGTGCTGCTGGCCGCTGCAAACAGTACCGGCGCAGCGGGAGCGGCCGCCACGGCGGCCCCTCCCGCCACGCCTGCCGCTGCATTGGCTGACGTCCCCACCGTCGCCTTCGACAAATACACGCTGCCGAACGGCCTGCAAGTCATCCTGGTGGAAGACAAGCGCCTGCCGCTGGTGGCCGTGAACGTCTGGTACCACGTCGGCCCGGCCAACGAGGCGCCCGGCCTGGCCGGCTTCGCCCACCTGTTCGAGCACATGATGTTCGCCGGTAGCAAACACCTGCCGCGCGGCCTGGCCGACCGCCTGCTGGAAAGCGCCGGCGCCAGCGACAGCAATGGCGGCACCGGCTACGACAGCACCAGCTACTACGACACCGTGCCCGCCAACCAGCTCGAACTGGCGCTGTGGGTGCATGCCGACCGCATGGGCTACCTGCTCGACGTGCTCGACCAGAAGTCGCTCACCAACCAGCAGGACGTGGTGCGCAACGAGCGCCGCGAAACCGTGGAAAACGAACCCTACGGGATCGTCGAGGAAGCCCTGAACCACGCGCTGTTCCCGCCCGAGCACCCGTATTACGCCTCGGTGATCGGCTCGCACACCGACATCCAGAACGCCAAGCTGGCCGACGTGCGCGACTTCTTCACGCGCTACTACGGCCCGAACAACGCCAGCATCGTGATCGCCGGCGACATCGACAAAATGAAAGCACGCGCCCTGGTGGCGAAGTATTTCGGCAGCCTGAAACGCGGCCCCGACGTCGAGCGCCCGCAGGTGACAACGCCGCCGATCACGGCCGAGCGCCGCTTGACGGTGCCCGACCGCGTCGAACTGCCGCGCGTCTACATGGGCTGGCTCACGCCGCCGGCCTACCAGCCGGGCGACGCCGAACTGTCGGTGGCGGCCCAGATCCTCGCCGGCGGCAAATCCAGCCGCCTGTACAAGTCCCTGGTGTACGAGCGCCAGATCGCCCAGGACGTCGACGCCGACCAGGATGCGCGGGCGCTCGCCTCGACCTTCCTGATCGAGGTGACGGCGCGCGCCGGCCACACGGCGCAGGAACTGGAGGCGGCAATCGACGCCGAACTGGCCGCCCTGCGCGAACACGGCCCGACGCAACAAGAGGTCGAGCGCGCCAAGCGCCAGATCGAGACCGCCATGCTCACCGGCCTGGAGCAGCTCGGCGGCGACGGCCTGGCCGACCAGCTGAACCACTACAACCAGTTCACCGGCGACCCGGGCTACCTAGCGCAGGACATCGCGGCCCTGCGCCGCATCACGGCGGCCGACGTGCAGCGCGCCGCGAACACCTGGCTGCAAGCGAAGCACCGCGTGCTCGTGGCCGGCGTGCCGGGCGAACCGAAGCTGCCGCACGATCCGCCGGTGCCGAAGACGCCGAAAACCGCAAAGGCGAAGAACGCCGGCGTCAACGCAGCCGAAGCCTGGCGTGCAAAGGCGCCGCAAGCCGGCCCGGCGCCGGCCTTCCAGCTGCCGCAGGGCGAATCCTTCAGGCTGGCGAACGGCCTCACCGTGATCCACCACCGGAATGCGGCGCTGCCGCTGGTGTCGGCCGAACTCGTGATCAAGAGCGGCGCCGACAGCAACCCGCTGGCCCTGCCCGGCCTGGCCGGCTTCACCGCGCAGATGCTCACCGAAGGCACGCAGAAGCGCAGCGCTCTGGCGATTGCCGACGAGATCGCGCAGTTGGGCGCCTTCATGGATGCCGACAGCGGCACGAATGCTTCGGCAGTCTCGCTGCTGGCGCTACGCTCGACCCTCGAGCAGGCCTTCGGCATCATGGCCGACGTGGTGCTGCACCCGGCGTTCCCGCCTGAGGAAGTCGAGCGCCAGCGCGCCGGCCGCCTGGGCGACCTGCTGGGCCAGCGCGACGAAGCCGAAGCCGTGGCCGCGGTGGCCGCCGCCGGCGCCCTGTACGGGCCGCGCCATCCTTACGGCTTTGGCCAGCTGGGCACGGAACCGGCGATCCGCGCCGTCACGCGCGAGGATGTATTGGGTTTCTGGCGCCGCCACTACGTGCCCTCGAACGCGGCGCTGGTGGTCACCGGCGACGTCACGCGCGAGGAGTTGAAGGCGCTGGCCGAACGCCACTTCGGCGCCTGGCAGGGAGAAGAGGCGCCGCCTTTCGCGCCGGGCAAGCCCACGCCGACCGGGGCGCGCGTGGTGGTGGTCGACAAGCCGGGCGCGCCGCAGACCGCGCTGCGCCTGGTGACATTCGGCGCCGAGCGCACCAGCGAACAGTATCCGGCGCTGGAAGTCATGAACGCGGCCTTCGGCGGCCTGTTCACCAGCCGCATCAACCAGAACCTACGCGAAGAAAAGGGCTACAGCTACGGCGTGTTCTCGGGCTTCCGCTACGGCCGCACGCCGGGCCCGTTCAGCATCGCCGGCAGCGTGCGCGCCGACGCCACCGGCGCCTCGGTGGCCGAACTGCTGCGCGAAGCCCAGGCCATGCTTGACAAGCCGCTGCCTGAAGCCGAACTGGCGGGCGCACGCAACGCCCAGCTGCTGTCGCTGCCGAACGGCTTCGAGACGAACGCCGACATCGGCGCCAGCCTGGCCGAAGCCTTTGTCTTCGGCCTGCCGCTCGATTACTACCGCCAGCTGCCCGCCAAGCTGGCCGGCGTGACGGCGGCCCAGGTGCAGGAGGCGGCGCGCCGCTACCTCGATCCGTCGCGCCTGATCATCGTGGCGGTGGGCGACCGCAAGCGCATCGTGGCCCAGCTGGAAAAGCTGAAACTGGGACCGATCGAGCTGCGCGACAGCGAAGGACAACTGCTGCCGTAAACCGTAGGGTGGGTACTCGTACCCACCTGCCCTGTCGCGGGCGCCCAGGCAAACCTCCTGTGCGCCAAAAACGCCGCCCGGTCCTGTTGTCCCGACAACCACTAGTCGAATCGTCTATCATGGCCCCACTGTATTCACACACCGGCGGCCCATGAACCAATTCACGATCCAGCAAAAGTTCTTCCTCCTTCTCCTTACCCTGGTCACCATCGCCTTCGGCTGGATCCTGCTGCCTTACTCCGGCGCGGTGTTCTGGGGCATGGTGCTGGCCATCCTGTTCGCGCCGCTGTACCGCCGCCTGCTGCCCCTGACCAAGCAAAAGCCCACGGTGGCCGCCCTGCTCACCCTGTTCTCGATCATCGTGATGGTGATCCTGCCGCTGTCCCTGATCGGCGCCTCGCTGGTGCGGCAGGCGCTCGGCATCTACGACATGATCGGCTCGGGCCAGCTCGACTTCGGCCGCTACTTCCAGCAGATCGTCGGCGTGCTGCCGGACTGGATCGTGTCCGTGCTCGAGCGCTTCGAAGTCACCGACCTGGCCTCGCTGGAACAGAAGCTGTCCGAAGGCGCGGCCCAGGTCAGCCAGGTGTTCGCGCGCTACGCCATCAATTTCGGCCGCAACACCTTCGACTTCCTGGTCAGCCTGACCATCATGCTGTATTTGCTGTTCTTCCTGCTGCGCGACGG
Organism: Massilia sp.; assembly: GCA_031999925.1. Lineage (GTDB taxonomy): Bacteria > Pseudomonadota > Gammaproteobacteria > Burkholderiales > Burkholderiaceae_D > Telluria. Next base: position 20,633 of record DAMABW010000013.1, read on the forward strand.
TCAGGGCCTGGCCAACCGCATCAAGCGCGCCGTGCCGCTCAGCCGCATGTACAAGCAGCGTCTGTTCGACAACTTCACCACCGTGATCCGCGCCACCGTGAAAGGCAACGTGCTGGTCGCCATCGCCCAGGGTGCGCTGGGCGGCCTGATCTTCTGGTTCCTGGACGTGCAGGCGCCGCTGCTGTGGGGCGTGGTGATGGCCTTCCTGTCGCTGCTGCCGGCGGTCGGCGCGGCGATTGTCTGGGCGCCGGTGGCGGTGTACTTCCTGGTGACGGGCGCGGTCTGGCAGGGCGTGGTGCTGATCGCCTTCGGCGTGCTGGTGATCGGCCTGGTCGACAACATCCTGCGCCCTATCCTGGTCGGCAAGGACACCAAGATGCCGGACTACCTGGTGCTGCTGTCGACCCTGGGCGGGATGGCGTTGTTCGGCCTGAACGGCTTCGTGATCGGGCCGGTGATCGCGGCGTTGTTCATCGCGGCCTGGGAGATGTTTGCGTCGGCCGAGGAATTCCACCCGCAGTAAGCGTTACGCATCCTTCCGGGGCCGGCCGCCGCACACGCGCTTGCCGGCCCCGTCTTTTTGCACTAACATGTGAACACCTATTCACATGTTAATGATGACTATTCCCGACGAATTCGACCATGTCGAGCAGGTGGCCGACCTCTTCCACCTGCTCGGCGACGCCACCCGCCTGCGTATCGTGCTGGCCTGCCTGGCGCAGCCGACGGCGGTGGGCGACATCGCCACGACGCTCAACCTGTCCAGTTCCCTGGTCAGCCACCACCTGCGCCTGCTGCGCGCGGCGCGCATCGTGAAGGCCGAGCGCCAGGGCAAGCAGGTGTTCTACGCCGCCGCCGACGCCCACATCAGCACCCTGCTGTCCAACATGTTCGAGCACATCGCCGAACCTGCCAACGGAAACGAACCATGAACCACGACCATCATCACGATCATTCGCACGGGCACAGCCACGCGCACGGGCATGGTCACAGCCATGGCCACCATCACCACCATGCCCCGGTCGAAGGCCACGGCCGCGCCTTTGCCCTGGCCATTGGCCTGAACACGGCGTTTGTCGCCATCGAATTCATCTACGGCTTCCTGGCCAATTCCACCGCGCTGATGGCCGATGCCGGCCACAACCTGTCGGACGTGCTGGGCCTGGTGCTGGCCTGGGGCGCGGCGGTGCTGGCCAAGCGCGCCCCGAGCGCGCGCTACACCTACGGCCTGCGCAGTTCCTCGATCCTGGCGGCGCTGGCAAATGCCCTGCTGCTGCTGGTGGCCTGCGGCGCGATCGCCTGGGAAGCCGTGCAGCGCATCGCCGAGCCGCATCCGGTGGCAGGCGTCACGGTGTCGGTGGTGGCGGCCATCGGCGTGGCGATCAACGGCTTCTCGGCCTGGCTGTTCATGGCCGGCAGCAAGGGCGACCTGAACGTGCGCGGCGCCTACCTGCACATGGCGGCGGACGCGGCGATTTCGCTAGGGGTGGTGATCTCAGGCCTGGTGATCATGGTGACCGACTGGACCTGGCTCGACCCGGCGGTCAGCCTGGCGATCGTGCTGGTGATCGTCTGGGGCACCTGGTCGCTGCTGCACGAATCGCTGCAGATGGCGATGGCGGCGGTGCCGGCCAGCGTCGACGCGCACGCGGTCGAGCACTTCCTGGAAGCGCGGCCGGGTGTGACCGGCGTGCACGATTTGCATATCTGGGCGATGAGCACGACCGAGAACGCGCTGACGGCACACCTGGTAATGCCGGGCGGGTGTCCGGGGGATGGCTTCCTCGACGAGACCGTGGCGGCGCTGAAGAAGGAGCATGGGATTCACCATTGCACCTTGCAGGTGGAGGAAGGGACGACGAGGCACGGGTGTGCGCTGGCGGCGCATGGGGCATAACACCTGGACGCTAACGATCGATATCGTAGGGTGGGCCGGGCCGCGCTAGGCACCCCGTGCCCACGCGGTTACGTGTGTATACTTTCTGCGTTTGCCGTGACATGTCGCTCGAAACGATGAGCGAAGCGTTGACCCGTTCGGGTTTGTCGTTGATGGTTGCGCCGCGGAGCGATGTATTACGGCCAGCGACGATGGATACGCACGTAACCGCGTGGGCACGGAGTGCCCACCCTACGGTTGATGCCGCGGGCTTCGATTAGCTCATCAGGCCCGCAAGCAAAACGGTCCGGGCCGCAGGCCTCTATCAGCCGGCGAGGTTTGCGAAGAGTGCAGTGCTGAGGTAACGCTCGCCAAACGACGGAATGATCGTCACGATCAGCTTGCCCGCATTCTCCGGCCGCTGCGCCACCTGCATCGCCGCCCACAAGGCCGCCCCGGACGAGATCCCGACCAGCAGCCCTTCCTCGCGCGCCGCCGCCCTTGCCGTCTCGAAGGCATCCTCGTTACGCACCGCGATCACTTCATCGTAGATACCGGTATTCAACACCTGCGGCACGAAGCCGGCGCCGATTCCCTGGATCGGGTGCGGCCCCTTGGTCCCTTTCGACAGCATCGGCGACGCTTCCGGCTCGACCGCAATCGCCTGGAACCCCGGCTTGCGTTCCTTCAGCACCTCGCCCACGCCGGTAATCGTGCCGCCGGTACCCACGCCGGCCACCACGATATCGACCTTGCCGTCGGTATCGCGCCAGATTTCCTCGGCCGTGGTGCGGCGGTGGACCTCGGGATTGGCGGGGTTGTTGAACTGCTGGGGCATGAAGGCGCGCGGGTCGGAGGCGACGATTTCCTCGGCACGGCGGATCGCACCGACCATGCCCTCGGCGCCGGGAGTCAGCACCAATTCCGCGCCGTAAGCACGCAGCAGCATGCGCCGCTCGTTGCTCATGGTCTCGGGCATGACCAGCTTGCAGCGGTAGCCGCGCGCCGCGCACACCATCGCCAGCGCGATGCCGGTGTTGCCGCTGGTCGGCTCGACGACAACGGTGTCCGGGCCGATCTTGCCGGCCTTTTCCGCCGCCTCGATCATCGCCAGGCCGATGCGGTCCTTGACGCTGTGCGCGGGGTTGTGGAACTCGAGCTTGGCCAGGATTTCGGCGCCGGCGCCCGGCGTGCCCAGCTTGCGGATCCTGACCAGCGGCGTATTGCCGATCAGCTCAGTGACATCGTTTGCAACGCGCATTCCACACCCCCGCTGTTGGTTGTTGGCTGATGCTTATTTTACGCCGAGCAGTTCCACATCGAAGATCAGGTCGGAGTCCGGCGGAATCGAACCACCCGGCGCGCCGCGTGCGCCATAGGCCAGGCGGCTCGGGATGATCAGGGTACGCTTGCCGCCCACTTTCATGCCCAGCACGCCCTGCTCCCAACCCTTGATGACCTGGCCGGCGCCCAACTGGAAGTCGAGCGGCGTGCGGCCGGCGTCGAGCGAGGAGTCGAACTTGCGGCCGCGCTGGTTGCGCGCCATCGGCTTGTAGAACCAGCCCGTGTAGTTGACGGTGACCTTGTGGCCGAGCTCGGCCGTTTGACCCTTGCCGACCACGCGCTCGACGATTTCGAGCTGGGGTTCGCTTGGCACGACCGGCTGCGGCGCCTGGGCGGCGGCGGCGGCATCCTGGGCCGCGCCGCTGACCGCTTCGGCGCCGCTCTGGGCAGCCTGGCCGGCCACGCCGGCGGCTTGTTGCGAACCCGCGGCGGCCTGTTCGGCGGCGCTTTGCACGCCCTGCTGGCGCACGGTGGTAGCGGCTTGGTCGGCAGCGGCAGCGTTCTGCGGTGCGGTCACCGGGGCGCCCTGCTGGGCGTAGGCGGCAGCGCTGGCGAGCAGCAAGGCCAGGAAGGAAGTACGACGGATCATGTGGTCTCTTTCAATAACAGGATTTCAATCGATCATCCTATAATAGCAAAGCCACACGGCGGGGTCACAGCCCCGTTACACCGCCTTACTTTTCGTTCAGGCGGTCTCCGGCAGCGCCACCACTTGCGGCGCGTCCATGTTCTCCGCCTCGGCCGCCTCGGCCATTTTGCGCAGGATATGGCCTGCGGCAATCATGCCGAAGCTGGCGGTGACCACCATGCTCGAACCGAAGCCGGCGCAGTTCAGGCCCGTGACGCTGGAGCCGATCTCGCACGCATCCTCCGCGTCGGGATAACGTAATGGCTCCATCGAGAACACGGCGTCGATGTGGTATTTCTGCTTCTCGCCGCGCGAAAAACCATATTGCGCGCGCAGCAGCTTGCGCACCTTTTTTAGCAGCGGTTCCTGCTCGGTACGGGCCAGGTCGCGCACCTCGATCTTGGTCGGGTCGATCTGGCCGCCGGCGCCGCCGATGGTCACCAGCGGCAGCTTGTGGTCGCGGCAGTAGGCGATCAGCGCAGCCTTGGCCTTCACGCTGTCGATGGCATCGACCACGTAGTCGAAACCCTTGCCGCCCACCATCTGCGGGATATTGTCCGGGTCGACGAAGTCCTCGATCAAGGTCACCTTGCAGAACGGATTGATCTGGGCGATGCGCTCGCGCAGGGCCTCGATCTTCGGCATGCCGACGGTGCTGGTGAGGGCCTGGATCTGGCGGTTGATGTTCGACTCGGCCACGTTGTCGAGGTCGATCAGGGTCAGGTGGCCGACCGCGCTGCGCGCCAGGGCCTCGACGATCCAGGAGCCGACGCCGCCGACGCCGATCACGCAAACGTGCGCCGCGCGGAAGCGTTCGAGGGCACGCTCGCCATACAGGCGGGCGATGCCGCCGAAGCGGCGTGCGAAGTCGATTTCGTCGTCGAGGGCGGCGCTGAAGGTGGGGGTATCGGTGGTATGCATCCCGCCATTTTACCGAACCCATCTATCACGCCTGCACTAAAATGCCTCTTGGTCAATCAAAAAAATCCCCACTGTCAGAAAAACGCACATGAACGATTCCCTCCTCGATGCCGCCCCTGGTTTCGACCAGCCGATCGCCGTCCTCAAGCATTGCCATGGACGCATCCGCAAGCAGCTCGCCACCCTCGAACGCCTGCTCGCGCACCTGCCCGGACACGGCGCCGACGAACAGGCGCGCCAAGCGGCGGCTGCGGTGCTGAAGTACTTCGAGAAGGCGGCGCACCTGCACCACGACGACGAGGAACAGGACCTGATCCCGATGCTGCGCGCCGTGGCGCAAGGCGAAGACGCGGCCACGCTGCAGGCACTGGCGCCGACCATCCTGCAGGAGCACAAGGAGATGGACGCGATCTGGCAGGACCTGCACGAACAATTGACGGCGATTGCCGAGGGCAGCGCCAGCACCCTGTCGAGCTCGAACGTGCAGCGCTTCGTCCAGCGTTACACCGCCCACATGGAGCGCGAGGAAAGCACGATGGCGCCGATGGCCATGCGCTTGTTTTCGAGCGAGCAGATGGCGCGCCTGGGCGCCGCGATGGGGCGCCGCCGTGGCATCGAAACGACGCCGGCTCCGGTAGCGGCACCAGCCATCGGCGACGCCGTCGCCGACCTGCGCAAGGACTACGGCCAGGCCAGCCTGAACGAAGACGACGTGCTGGACGATCCGATCGCCCAGTTCACGCACTGGTTCGAGCAGGCCCTGAAAGCCGAAGTCAACGAGCCGAACGCGATGAACGTGGCTACCGTGGATGCGGATGGCCGGCCGAGTTCGCGCATCGTGCTGGTCAAGCAGTTCGATGCGCGCGGCTTCACCTGGTACACGAATTACGACAGCCGCAAGGCGCAGGAATTGCGCGCCAACCCGCACGCCGCTCTGCTATTCTTCTGGAGCGAACTGGAACGCCAGGTGCGCATCGAGGGCCGGGTCGAAACGACCTCGGCTGAGGAAAGCGACAAGTATTTCCACAGCAGGCCCTTGAAGAGCCGCCTGTCGGCAATTGCTTCGCAGCAGAGCGCGCCGATCGCCAATCGCGCGGCCCTGGAACAGAACTACGAAGCGGTTGCCGCGCAGGCTGGCGAAGCGCCGCCACGTCCGGCCAACTGGGGCGGCTTCCGCCTGGTGCCCGAGCGCATCGAGTTCTGGCAAGGGCGCCGCTCGCGCTTCCACGACCGCATCGTCTACACGCGGCAGGAAGACGGCAGCTGGACCCGGGAACGCCTGCAACCGTAACACCGCACCATCGCACCATCGCATCACCGCACCAACGCACCAACGCACCAACGCTGCACGAAATCGTTTCACGCACAGCCCGTGTCCGCACGGGTTCCGTCATGCCGTTACGCTGGCCGGAGGAAATGTGTTTAACGAACTAAAACTCGGCGCCTGGAGTACGGGCATGCGCAGCAAGCTGTCGCTGCCCCTGCGTGTCGAACTGTGGAACGGCGAGCACATCGATTTATCGTCCGACCCGCCGCTTGTCACGATCCGCGTACCGCAGCCGTCGTCGCTGCGCTACCTGCTCTCGCCCTCGCTATACAAGCTCGGGCAAGCCTATGTCGAAGGCGCGCTCGAGATCAAGGGACGGGCCGCCGACATGATCCACATCGGCAGCGAACTGGCCGCCTCCACCGGCAAGCACGGGCGTCGCTTCGCGCATCC